>DHMZ01000129.1 GCA_002406055.1 Spirochaetales bacterium UBA4629 | reverse complement strand
TTATACATTTTAGAATTTATGAATAAATATTTAAAAATAAAATTAATACTTAATTGTTCGCGTGTTATTAAAGTTGAAATGAATAATTTTGCAAAAATATTAAATATTTATACAAAATCATATTGATTATTTTTTTTATATATCATAAAACATCGTTAATAAAAATTTAGGAGTTTTGATATGAAAAAATGTTTAAAGGTTTTAATCGTTTGTGTACTTGTTATGATAGTTTCTTCTTTTCTATATGCTGGAGGATCAAGTGAAACTACATCGGCATTAGAAAAAATAAAGAAAGCAGGAAAACTTGTAGTTGCAACGGAAGCACAGTATGCACCATATGAGTTTAAAGATGCTAACGCCAATATAGTTGGTTGCGATATGTTCCTTGCCTCACAAATTGCATCTTCTCTTGGTGTAAAGCTAGAGATTGTCGATATGTCATTTGATGGTATTATTCCTGCAGTTCAATCTGGACAAGTTGATTTAGGTATTGCTGCTTTTACTAATACTCCAGAAAGAGCAGAAGTAATTGACTTCTCTAATATTTATGAAGAGAGTTTACAGTATCTTGTTGTTGCTTCAGAGAACAAAGAAAAATATTCAACAAAAGAATCATTGAAGGGAAAAAAGATTGGTGCGCAGAAAGGGACAATCCAGTCAATTTTAATTAAGAAAGTATTTACTGAGTCTGAATTATTTGAACTTGCAAAGTATCCAGAGTTAGCACTTGAAGTTCAGAACGGAAATATTGCAGGTCTTGTTGTTGATGCCGCAGTAGGTGAGTCCATTATAGAAACAAGTGGTGGAAAGCTTGCTAAATCTGACTATAAGTTTGACTCTAAAGAGGCAAGTTTTGGTAAGTCTGTTGTTATAAAGAAGGGTAATAGCGATCTTGTTGAGGCAGTTAATAAGGTTCTTGATCAAGTACTTGCCGATGGTTCTTATTTAAAAGCTAAAGAAGAAGCTGTTCTCTTACAGAAAGAGATGGGACTATAAAGAATGAGTTTTTTTACCCAGATAGGCTTGCTTCTAGAAAAGTACTATCCATTCTTCCTAGAGGGTGTCAAAAATACGCTTATAATTGCCTTTGCTAGTGTTGTTATTGGTGTATTCTTTGGCACTCTCATGGCTATAATGAGGATGAGCAAAATTAAGCCGCTTAAGTGGATAAGCTGTGCATACATTGAGTTTATAAGAGGAACGCCTCTTATGGTACAGCTTATGTTTATTTTCTATGGACTACCAATGATTGGCATTACTTTTCCCGATATCTCATTTATACCTAATTTTTCAAGATTTATGGCTGGTATTGTTGCAATGAGCATGAATAGCTGTGCTTATGTCGCAGAAATAATTAGATCTGGCATTCAAGCAGTAGATAGCGGGCAACTAGAAGCTGCAAGAAGCATTGGTTTTAAATATGGAGAATCGATGACGATTGTTGTTCTTCCACAGGCAGTGAAGAACATACTTCCTGCATTAGGCAATGAGTTTATTTCTGTCATAAAAGAGTCATCAATTGTATCTGTAATTGGAATAGCTGATTTAATGTTTAGAACTAATGATGTTATTGCCGTTACATACAGAAGTCTTCCTTGCCTTGCAATTGCTGCTTGCATGTATTTTATTCTCACATTTACAGGTGGAAGATTAATTTCATTTTTAGAGAAAAGGATGAAGCATGCTAGATAATACAATTATTCAAGTCAAAGATCTCTATAAAAGCTTTGGACATGTAAATGTTCTTAACGGAATATCTACAGATTTTAAAAGAAACCAAGTTGTATCGATTATAGGCCCATCAGGTGGTGGCAAAAGCACATTTCTAAGATGTATTAATCAACTTGAAAAACCAACATCAGGTCATGTTTTCTTTGATGGAATAGATATGTGCTCAAATAAAACAGACTTAAATCTGCAACGTCAAAGAATTGGGATGGTCTTTCAGCAGTTTAACCTTTTCAACAATATGAACGTAATGAAGAATCTCATTAAAGCTCCGATTAAAATAAAGAAGATGAAGAAAGATGAAGCAGAAGAAAAGGCGATAATATTACTCAAGAAAGTTGGATTAGAAAATAAAATTAACTCATACCCTTCAGAACTATCTGGTGGACAAAAGCAAAGAATTGCTATTGTACGTTCTCTTATGATGGAGCCAGAAGTAATGCTTTTTGATGAGCCAACAAGTGCACTAGATCCAGAGATGATTGGAGAAGTATTAGATGTAATGAAGAACCTAGCTTCAAGTGGCATGACAATGATTATTGTTACACACGAGATGAGATTTGCTCGAGAAGTAAGCTCTAGAGTTCTTTTTATTGATGGTGGAAAGATTGAAGAGGATGCATCTAATGTTGACTTCTTTAATTCTCCTAAAAGTCCAAGACTAATTAGTTTTCTTAATAAGGTTTTATAGTAAAGGCAGAGCTATGATTAAAGAGTATAGTTTTAAATATGGAGATGGAGTTGTTTCTCTTCCGCTTGAAGAGAATCAAGTTATTTCCATTCTTGATGGTAACAAAACTAAGACTATTAACAACATTAAAGAAGAGCTTTATTCTTCATTAGATAATCCTATTTCTTCTGATAGCCTTGAGATTATTGCATCAAAGGTAAAGAGCATTGTTCTTGTTGTTAGTGATATGACAAGGTTTTGGATGAGACAAGATTTAATTGTTCCTCATATTATTTCATACTTAGTTGATAAATGTAATAAAAGCTTAAATGATATAGAAATAATTATAGCAAATGGAACACATAAAGGTGGGTCTGTAGAGGATTTAAAGAAGCTAGTTACGCCAGAAGTTTATTCTTCAGTTAAGGTATCTAATCATGATGCAAAAGACGATAAAAATCTTGTCTACTTAGGAACTACAAGTTTTAATACTCCAGTCTACATAAATAAAGACGCAGTAGAAGCTGATCTAGTAATCTGTCTTGGCGCTGTTACCTACCATGTTATGGCAGGCTTTGGAGGTGGAAGAAAAAGCATTCTTCCTGGTATTGCAGGACTCGAAACTATAAAAGCAAATCATAGCTACTCTTTAGATAGAGCTAAATTTATTACAAATAGTAAAATAGGTAATGGAGTTCTAGTAGATAATCCATTAAATGAAGATATGCTAGAAGCTGCATCTATGATGAAAAATCTCTTTATGATTAATCTTGTGACAGACACAGAATTTAATTTAACAAAGATTATTTCAGGTCATTGGAGAAAATCTTGGGAGAAAGCAACAGAAGAAGTAAGGAATATTTACACAGTTGAAATTGAAAAGAAGGCCGATGTCGTTGTAACAAGTTGTGGTGGCTTTCCTAAAGATGAATCTTTGTACCAAGGAACAAAAGCTGTAGATAATGTTATCTCTTCTCTTAAAGATGGCGGAACTCTCATTCTCTTTTTAGAAGGAAGGAATGGGGGAGGAAGCCCTGATTATTTTTCTTGGATAAAATATCTTGTAAATGGAAACTTTGAAGAAGAGTTGAGATCAAATTTTACTGTTGGTGGATATATATTTTTTCTCAATTGTGAACAAGCAAAAAGATTTAATATTTTAATGTATTCAAAAATTAATTCTGAGATAGTAAAACCTATGGGAATAAAGGCATATAGCAATATTAATAGTCTTTTAAAAGATGCAAATTTAGAAGGAAAAAGTATCTATATAATTCCAAATGGTTCAACGGTACTTCCAGTAGTAAAGGAGAAATAAAAATGGCAGAGCTAAGCAAAAGAGTTGGAGAGTTTACAGATTCAGTAATTAGACGTATGACAAGACTTAGTGATGCTTGTCCAAATTGCATTAATCTTTCTCAGGGCTTTCCTGATTTTGATCCTCCTAAGGAGCTACTCGATGCCTTAGAAAGAGTAGCTTACAATGGTCCTCACCAATATTCTGTTACGTTTGGTGCTGAAAATTTTAGACAAGCTTTAGCAAAGAAAGCCGAAAAGACAATAAAAAGAAAGATTAATCCAGATAGCGAAATCGTTGTGACTTGTGGCGGAACTGAAGCGATGATGTGCGCCATGATGACTGTTTGCAATCCTGGAGATAAAGTTCTTGTCTTTTCTCCTTTCTATGAGAACTACGGCGCAGATGCAATTCTTTCTGGTGCAGAACCTATCTATGTACCTCTTGTTCCGCCTAACTATTCTTTTGATTTAGGTCTTATAGAAAAGGGCTTTAAAGAGGGCGCAAAGGCAATCATCATCTGTAATCCATCTAATCCATGTGGTAAGGTCTTTTCCCGCGAAGAACTAGAAAGCATTAGCAAGCTTGCACTTAAATATGATGCGTTTGTTATTACTGATGAAGTTTATGAACATATTATATATTCTCCATATGTTCATACTGCAGTGGCTTCTTTAGATGGAATGTTTGATCATACGATAACCTGTAGCTCTTTATCAAAAACATACTCAATAACAGGATGGAGACTCGGTTATTTAATTGGACCAGAATCTGTAATTGAAGGCGCAAAGAAGGTACATGATTTCTTGACAGTAGGAGCAGCAGCTCCATTACAAGAAGCAGCTGTAAGCGGACTCACTTTACCAGATAGCTACTATTCTTATTTAAAAGAGCTTTATACAGAAAAGAGAGATTACTTTCTTAGTGGCTTAGATAAGATAGGACTAAAGCATAATAAAGTTGAAGGAACATATTTTGTTTTAGTTGATATACAGGACTTTCTAGATAAGCCTTTCTTTAAAGGATGGACAGATTTAGAGTTTTGCGAATGGATGATTAAGACTATTAATGTGGCAGCAGTTCCAGGTTCAAGCTTCTTTAAAGAGCCTGTTAATAATCTTATTAGACTCCATTTTGCTAGATCCAATGAGACGCTAAGTGAAGCTTTAAAGAGATTGGCAAAGTTGAATGAATATCTAAAATAATGCGTTAAATATAGTAAAATACGTTAAAAACGGAACGAAAGACTTATTTTAAGCTTCATTTATCTCTTTTATTAAATATTTTTTCTTTACTACTGAATTATTCCACACTAAAATAAGTAGCATAACAACAGGGGATCTAAATTACTTTTTTTAGTGTGGGGGATTTTTTATGGCTAGACGCCAAGATGTCAGAGTAATTAAGACTAAAAATAAATTACATAGAGCTGTAGTTGAACTTCTCAAAACAAAAGGGATTGATGAACTAAGTATTTCTGAGGTTTGTACTAAAGCTGAAGTAAATAGAAATACTTTCTATTCTCATTATTCAACTATTCAAGATATTTTTGATGAAGTAAAAGCAGATTATTTGAGCCATTTTCTTTCAGATATCGAAGAATTGAGAGAAGGTGGAGAGACAACACAAAAAGTTATTACTTATTTCTTGCAATCAATTTCCGTTAATAGAGAATTCTTTGCACTTCTTTTTTCTGACAAAACAGGAATTACATTTTTAAATACAATTATTAAACTCTGCCTAAAGGGCAGTTTACATAACACAAGTATAACTTCTCCAATAATTACAGAAGATGATTTCTTTGTCTTTATTGTTGGAGGAGTATCGAGCTTAATAATTGATTGGATAGGGCAGAAAGATGCAATAGAAGCAAAAGAGATGGGAGCAAAAATCTCTTTCTTTATCTATAACATCAGAAACAACTACTATTAATAGCTGTTTATATCTCTAAGCTGTCGCCTCTGGTCAATACGTGCATCACGCTCTTTAATTGCTTCCTTCTTGTCGTGTACATTCTTACCACGTGCAAGGGCTATCTTCATTTTGACAAGATTGCCTTTTATGTAAATTTCTAAAGGAACTATTGTAAGGCCACGCTCATTAACCTTTCTTTGGAACTTCTTTATCTCTCTCTTATGGGCAAGAAGTGTTCTTTTTCTATCTGTTTGATGGTTGAAAATATTGCCATGGGTATATGGTTGGATAAGAAAGCCAATAAGTGTAAGAGTGTTGTTTTTGCATATAACATAGCTATCAGAAAAGGAGCATTTTCCTTCTCTGATAGATTTTACTTCAGTGCCAACTAGTGCCATTCCACACTCAAGCTCTTCAATTATTTCATAATTAAAATATGCTTTCTTATTCTTCTGAATAAGCTTTATTTTTCCATTTTCTTCACTCATGTTTAACTAACCTAAAACCACAAAACTCAGAACAACTTGCTTTGTCCATAACCCCTATATCTGAAGAAGTTATGTCACTCTGTGCATAGGAACCACCCATCACGATTATATCATCATAATCATATAATTGTGAGAGGCTCTCAACCTTTTCTTGGTCAATAAGCCTTGAGAGTGGAATATAAGGGGTAGATGTATACTCCCAAAGCTGGCCAAGTAAGCCAGTTGGAGTTGAGGAGTTATTCTCAACGTAGACTAGACTTGTTACATATTTTTTATCGCTTGCAGATAGAGCAGCAACTGTCCATTCTTCTAACGTTGGCAGACTATATTGAACTCCATCTTTTTCGCTTTTCCATTTACAATATTCAAGAGCACAATAGTAGCTAATACTTCTTATTGGTCTCATAGATTTTGTAGAAAGAGTGATGCCACTAAGATAATTTGAGTCTACAAGGCCTTCTTTAATAAGCACTTCTTTGTTGTCTAAAGCCCACTTAGGATTCTCTTCTACAAAGGCAGCATATTCATTTTCTGTAATTAAATTGCTACCAATTTCAAAAGAAGAGTAAGAGGTAGAAATTGGAGCCTTATTTATTTCAGGATATGAAGATAGTGTCTCTTCTCCAAGCGTAATAGTGCCTTCACTATAGTGATAGAAACCATCATTAAGTTTACTAACTTTAATTTCTGTTGTCTTGTCATTCTTTTTAAGTGTCTCAATATTTCCTTTAGTGTACAGATTATCAAGATAGCTATTGATTGTATCTAATTCGTTAGATTCATAATTAATAGAACTATTTTCAAGATAAGAAAGAGCAACGAGGTAATCAGAGTACATATACTGGCTTGTAATATGGAGTGCGCCATATAGTAGCTCTTGACTAATATCTTTTTCTTTAAAGGCTATTACTTCTTTAGCGTAAGAAGAGAATAGTGGAGGGAAAGGGTATGAGGAAGAGTAATCAGTTATAGCTGAATATAGAGCAACATCTTTTAAGAAAGCTTCTGTAACTTTATTCTCTAGCTCATCAGTATATGTAAAGGAAGGACTAATTACAGTCTTTTTATGGGCAAAAAGCGTAAAGAAATAATAGCGTGGAATCTTTACTTCTTCTTTTCCAATTTCTATTCCTTCTAGTGTGAATGTATAGCTATGGTTACCACTTGTTGTCTCAAAAACACTATCGTGACCATTCCCCAAATAGACTCCATCTTCATATACTCCATAAAGTGGAAGATCTGAAGAGAATGAGACATATGCTTTATTGCTTACCAATCCAGGAAGCAGGCAAAGAATAAAAAAGAGAACAAGTGCAATAATAAAATATGTAAAAAGAATGTAGTAAGCTGGTCTAATGCCTTTGTAAGGCTTTAATTTAACTCTTTCCACTTCTGGAAGAACAGGTTTTTTGAACATAGAAATAAGGTAAACATCAACTCTTCTCTTGTCAATTGTGGTCAAGTGGGTTAATTTGTCTCTATGGAAAAATTCCTTACTTGGGTAGAAGAATCTACAGAAAAAAGACTGACAAAGAAAAAAGCAAAAAAAGAATATAATAAAAACAAAAAAAGAACTGTGCTTTCTGAAGCACTTGAGTGGCTTGATGCACTTGTCTTTGGCGTTTTTTGGGTAATAATTATCAACCAATTTCTATTTCAACTTTTTGTAATTCCATCGCCTTCGATGGTAAGTACTCTTCTTGTAGGCGATAGGGTAGTTGTTTCTAAAACAAGTTATGGTGTTGAAGTATATCCTGGTGGACCAAAGATCTTTGAATCAAATAGAAGAGTTCAAAGAGATGATATTATTACATTCTATAACCCTGAGTACGAATCTAAAGGTCCTTTTTTTGATATTCTTTCTCAAGCTATTTATATGGGAACGCTTTCTCTTGTGAATATCGATAAAGATAGCGATGGAAATCCACGAGAGCGCTTATTCGTTAAGAGAGCTGCAGCTTTAAGTGGCGATAGAGTCTATTTTAAAGATGGTAATGTTCTAATAAAGGTTGCAGGAAGCGATGAATATGTGGAGGAAGAATCCTTCAGAGCTAATAATAATCTTTCGACTGCGCCAAGTCGCAGCGTAGATGAATCGCTTTATCCTTCACTAAAAGCTATATCTAAAATTGAATGCTATGCAAAGAATGGGCTAAGTTACCCTCAATATCTTGTTGAAGAGTATAGGCCAATGGCTAATAGTGAGTGGGACTACAAATTTGACCTTTATGAGTTTAATCGTGCATATACGGAGGAAGATTCATTTATTAGTCCAGAGGATATGACAAAGCGAAGTAATAGTGCAAAGTACAGAGCAGGTATTTACGTTCCTGAGTTCTCAGTACTTCCTCTTGGTGATAATCGTGACAACAGCCAAGACGGACGCTACTTCGGACCTGTAAGCGAAAAGAAGGTTAATGGTTCAGTTATTGCTCGATTCTGGCCTCTTAATAGAATTAAAATTTTAACAAATGATTGATTCATATATTCCCGAGCGTCCGCTATCGCTATATATTCACGTTCCTTTTTGCCATAAAAGGTGTGACTATTGTGCTTTCTATTCTTCTGTATTTAATTCTGAAGTTTGCGATAAGTATTATAGAAATTTAAAGCTAGAATTAGAAAAAATCGTTTCTGAAGTTAGTAAGCCTTTTGAAACAGTCTATTTGGGCGGAGGTAATCCAATTCTACTTGGAAAAGAGCGAATCGTTGAATTACTCAATATTGCGTATAAATATGGAAAAGCAAAAGAGACTACAGTTGAAATTAATCCGGAAGATATTGATTCTTCTCTCTCTAATCTTTATCCATTAGTAACAAGAATCTCAACAGGTCTGCAATCTATGAGTGATAACACTCTTTCTCTTCTAAACAGAAGAACGAGAGTAAAAGATAATTATAAAGCCCTAGAATTTTTATCTTCTTCTCCTTTTATTTGGAATGTTGATTTAATTACTTCTGTTCCAACAACCGAGATAGCTGATTCGATTAGAGATATTGATATAGTTACATCCTATAATCCAGATCATATTTCTTTTTATTCATTAACTTTTGAAGAGAATACTCCTCTGATAAAAAGAATGGCTCCAATAGAGGAGGAAGTAGATAGGCTCTTTCTTCTAAGTGGATGGCATAGACTAAAAGAACATGGTTATGACCACTATGAAATCTCTTCTTTTTCACACAATGGAAATGAATGCTTACACAATAAAGCCTATTGGAGTCTTTCTCAGTATATCGGACTAGGACCATCCGCAGAGAGTTTTTTAGGCTATAGCGATGGCGTTACGATGAGAAATAAAGAGAGCTTAGAAGAGTTTATTTCTTCTCCTTCTTTTGATTGCGAAAGACTTAGTCGAGAAGAGTGTGAAGAGAGTTTTCTTCTCACTCTATTACGCACAAAATATGGAATAAATAAAAAAGAGTACGAAAGAAGATTTAATCGTTCTTTTGATTCTTTATATTTAAAAAATATAAATATGCTTGATAAGTCGTGGTATAAGAATGATGAGGTTTGCTTTTCTTTAACCGAAGAAGGAATGATGATGAACGATTCAATTATTCTTACTTTATCTCTATCTATCTAAGCAATTAGCAGAAAAATATATCTAATTCTATTGACTGTAAAATATCCGTTGTGATAATTTCATAGGGTAATCCAAATTGATAATGAGGTATTTCTATGTCTGGCCACAGTAAATGGGCAACTATTAAACACAAAAAGGGTATTGCAGACGCTAAGCGCGGACAGGCTTTCACAAAGCTCATCAAGGAAATCACAGTATGTGCAAAGATGGGTGGTCCTGATCCAGAATCTAACGCAAGACTAAGAACTGCTATTCTTAAGGCAAGAGCTGAAAACATGCCTAAGGATAACATCGAAAGAGCCATCAAAAAGGGAAGTGGAGAGCTCGGAGCTTCTACTTTCTACGAATTAACATATGAAGGATATGCTCCTGGTGGAGTTGCAATTATTGTTGATACTCTTACAGATAACAAGAACAGAACAGCTAGTGATGTAAGATCAACATTAACAAAGCTTGGAGGATCTCTTGGTGCTACTGGTTGTGTCTCTTACATGTTCCAGACTAAGGGTATAATTACATATTCTACTGAGAAATATACTGAAGACCAGATTTTCGAGGTTGCTCTTGAAAATGGAGCTGAAGATGTTTCTACAACAGATGATGTTATTGAAGTTACAACAACTCCAGCAGATTTTGCATCTGTCTTGGAAGCTATGCAGGCTGCAGGCTTCGAGCAGGAAAGTGCAGATATTCAGAAGATTGCTGATCAGACTGTAACTCTCGATAACGAAAAAGCTAACAAGGTCTTGAGAATTGTTGAGCGCTTAGAGGAACTTGATGACGTTCAGCAGGTTTCTACTAACCTCGAACTTCCAGATGATTTTGAAGCAGAGGACTAAGACTTGAATATACTTGGAGTTGATCCAGGATTAGCTAGTACAGGCTGGGGTGTCGTTTCATATGATGGAAGGACATACCGGCCTATTTCTTATGGTGTTATTGAGACATCAAGTAAAGATTTAATTCAAAAACGCATCTATACAATTGCAGAAGATCTTTCATTCATTGCAAATAAATATGCTATCGATTGTGTCAGTATGGAAGATATCTTTTTTACTAAAAATATCTCATCTGCCATTCCTGTTGCCAAAGTTATTGGTGCTGTTATCTATAAATTTTCTTCAATGAATATAAGAACCTACCTCTATTCCCCAAAGGAGATAAAGCTTGGTGTCGTTGGAGTCGGAAGTGCAGAAAAGAGCCAAGTGCAAGATATGGTAAAGAGAATACTGAAATTAAAAGAGGTTCCCAAGCCTGATCATGCTGCTGATGCCTTAGCAGATTGTATTTGTCATGTTACTCATAATGCTTTAAAAATTGTTTATTAATCCATATGAGTTTTGAGTTATCTATAAAAAGATAGAGCTCGTAGCAATAGAGTCTAAACATATTTATGAAAGATACAGCTTCGTTTTAATTTAATGATTTATGTTTATCAGCTTTTAATGTAGCTCTGCTCTAGAAATGAAGTATTCCTAATTCCTTTAATTTAAGAACGTAAGATTTCGAAACTTTTATATGTAAAATATTTAATAATTAATAAGCAAAAAGTCTCTTTTTTGAGAGTGTTATTTCTTTATTTTAATATAAATAGACTTATTTATATTGAGTTACATAAAAGTTGATTTATCATATGAGTATATTAAATCAGGAGGGGAAAATGAAAAGATTCCTAACTATTTTATTAGTATTAGTATTATCTTTCTCCTTGTTTGTATCTTGTGATCCGAACACAGCTCAGAAAGACTCTAACGATGATGACAATAAGCCTTCGGGGGGGGGTACATCTCAGGTAGAACCTTCAATTGAAGTTCCAGAAACTGAAGCAAAAGGTGATGATATTTCTGATATAGAAGTAAATCAACTTTTGGGTTCATATAAAGGTCTATATGATACTTTAATAAAGGATGTATCTCAGTTAGGAGAATATCCATCGAAACAAGAAATCAAAGTAACATTAAAATTTCCTAATGGATTAGAACTTGCAACAGAAGATGATTATAAGAAATATGTAGACCATCTTAAAAATGATGCAAAGTATTCAGATGAACAAATAGCTGAGGAATATCCTAATTTAACTCCATATACATATAAAAATATTTATTTAGAGCTATCTGGTTCTGATTATAAAGATGATGGAAAAGGAAATAAAGGTTATAAAAATAGCTCATCTTTAATAAAATACTCTGATAAAGAAATACCAGAAAATAGTGAATATATAACTAGTGATTTTAAAGATAGCAGAGTTATTTCTGATTTCAATATATTTGGGTATTATCATGGCGGTAGCTATGTAAATGGAGAATATGTATCAGATTCTTCTGTCTTGTTAAATAGTTTATCTGGTCAAGTGGTGAAACTTAACGGTTCATATAAAGCGTATGGATCTGAAAATACCCCAATAATTACTATCAGCACAGAAAACTTAGAAATTGCAATTAATGATGAGAACAAAATATCTGTAAAAGGAGACATTAAAGTCGTCTTAGGTGATAAATCATATGACATTACATTGGATTTGGCTTTAAGTTATGATGGCAAAATTAATATAACTAATAGTGATGGAAAAGTAACAGCAATAGCTCCAAAAAAATATATGTTTACTGTGACTAATATTAAAATCACTAGCAGTTTAATTAATGCAAGTTTACTTGGAACTGCAACTATGAGTATAAATGAAATAGGCTCTGCAGAAGCATTTGATATCATAGTTAAATACTCTGATGAACTTAAGGGCAAAGAAAATCTCTATTTATTTGCGCAATTAGACGTTAAGAGCGAAGATATCAATAAAGTAAATGACGGTAACGTATTAGCTTTGCTTGATTGCTTAAAAATTTATGAGTTTAAATACTCAGGAGAAGAATATTCTGCTGAATCTGTAAAGACTGTTATTAAGACTATGATAGAGAGTATGCAAAATAATACTTCTAATCCTTAAGTTTAATTTGTTTTTTCTTATTCCACTCTGAAAAGGGTGGAATTTTATTTTCTATAGTATTTATTTCTCTCTTTTTGGACTATTCTATAATTATGATAAATGCAATTCGCGGTCGTGTTGTTGAAATAAAAGACCAATCTATAACTGTATTAACAGATTCTGGAGTAGAATACTTCATTGAAATATCACTTAATAGTGCTAATAAGTTTATGTCTTTAAGCGCTGAAGAAAAGACGAAGGTTAGGGTATTAACGGTTCTTCAGCATAGGGAAGATAGTATGACTCTCTTTGGCTTTTATGACGAAAAGGAGAGGTTTTGCTTTAATGAATTGCAGACAGTTCCAGGAATTGCTGCACGTGGTGCCTTAAAGATTTTAAGCGGAATAACAGTTGATGAATTAGTTTTAGCTTTAGATAGGCAGGATGTTAAGAGACTAAGTAAGGTGCCAGGACTTGGGAGCAAAACAGCTCAAAAACTAATTCTTCAACTTAGAAATGTTCTTGTCTTTGAAGAGGAAGAATCGATTAAGGATGACAAGTCTGAAGGTTCTACTCAGAAAAGATTTTCCGACTTTATTGCTTCATTTACAGATATGGGATATGACAGGAAGAGCGTTATCAAAGCTATCGATACTACTCTTGAAGAATCAAATGGACTATATTCTTCTCTCTCTGATAGAGAGATTGAAAAGAAGATATTTACTACTGTCCTTAGGAGGCTCAATTGATTAAAGAGAATCTATTTGACGAAAACTATAGTGATATTGAAGAAAGAACAGTTAAGCCAGAGAGTATCGAAAGAGAAGAAGCTCAGGAAAATATTCTTAGACCTAAATACCTTTCAGACTTCCAAGGACAAAAAGAATTAAAAGAAAATCTTAAAATATATATAGATGCCGCAAAGAAAAGAGGCGAGGCCTTAGATCATATTTTCTTACAAGGCCCTCCAGGACTTGGTAAGACAACTCTTGCATCCATTATCGCTAATGAAATGGGTGCAGATATTAAGCTTACTAGTGCAACAGCTCTAGATAAACCAAGAGATCTTGTTGGCATTTTAACTAACCTTACAGCTGGAAGCATTCTCTTCATCGATGAAATTCATGGCCTTAAGAAGAGTATGGAAGAGACCTTGTATGTTGCAATGGAAGACTATAAGATAGATTGGGTTATTGGTCAGGGGCCATCTGCAAGAACAATTAAAGTAGATTTAGAACCTTTTACATTAATCGGTGCAACAACACGTACAGGAGCAGTTTCTAAACCATTAGAGAATAGATTTGGCATACCAATCAAGATTGATTTGTATCCACCAGAAGAATTAGCTCTGATAATCAGACGTTCAGCACAGATTCTAAATTGCTCTATATCCGATGATGCTGTTATGGACATTGCGTTATGTTCAAGAGGTACACCTAGAATCGCAAATAGAATTCTTCGTCGTATTCGTGATATTGCTGATGTAAAAGGTAATGGAAAGATTACTAGAGAAATGACACAGCTTGGTTTAGATAAACTTGGTATTGATAAATATGGTTTAGACAAAACAGATAGAGATATTCTTAGAATCATTGCAGAAGTATATAATGGCGGACCTGTAGGACTAGAGGCTCTTGCTGCCTCTTTAAACGATTCTTCTGATACTATCGAAGTTTATTATGAACCATACCTAATGAGACAAGGCTATTTAAAAAGAACAACACGAGGTAGGTGTCTAACACAAAAAGCCTACGAAGTTTTAAATATTGGAGATATGTATGTTAACCAAGGATTTTTACTTTGATCTTCCTCAAGAATTAATTGCTCAGGAGCCTTCAGCAAGGAGAGGAGAAGATAGATTACTCTTACTGAATAAAGAAAGTGGTGAATATAAAGATTACATGATGGCAGATTTTCCATCTCTTTTGCATCCTAATTCTGTTTTAGTTGTTAACAATTCCAAAGTTAGAAAGGCACGTGTATATGGCAATAGTGCTAATAGTGATGGAGTTGTTGAATTTTTGTTCTTAGGTGAAAATGAGGACGGAAGTTGGAAGAGCATTGTAAGTAAAGCTAAAAGACAGAAGAAAGGAAAAGAGTTTATCTTCAATACTCTCAATGGAGAGGAATATGTAAGAGCAACAATTAGTGGTGAAAACGAGGATGGAACAAGAGATGTTCTATTCTCTTCTCCAATAGAAGAGGACTTTTTCCTTAAGTGTGGCCACGTTCCTCTTCCTCCATACATTAAGAGAGAAGATAACTTCTTAGATGAATCTAGATACCAAACTGTATATGCAAAAAACGAAGGAAGTGTTGCAGCTCCTACTGCAGGTTTACACTTTACGCCTGAACTTTTAGCTGAAATTATGAGTAGAAACATTGAGATCTTAGAGGTTACTCTTCACGTTGGTGCTGGAACATTCTTGCCTGTTAGATCTGATAAAATAGAAGACCATCATATGCATACAGAAAGCTATGAGATAACACAAGAGGTTGCAGATAAACTCAATAAAGCTAAGAAAGAGGATAAGGAAATCGTAAGCGTAGGAACAACTTCTATAAGAACTCTTGAGAGTGCAAGTAATGGGAATGGAGAACTTGTAAAGTTAAAGGGAAAGACTAGTATCTTCATTTATCCTGGCTATAAGTTTAAGTTTGTAGATTCTCTTCTAACAAACTTCCATACTCCAGAATCTACACTTGTTATGTTAGTTAGTGCTTTAGCTGGCAAAGATAATATTATGAGAGCATATAAACATGCAGTAGAAGAGAAGTACCACTTCTTTAGCTATGGAGATGCAATGTTTATTCGCCAATGAGTGCGACAACCTTTTCTGTTATTTCATTGCTAATTTGATCAATTGATTTCATTCCATCTATTTTTATAAGAGAAACAGATTGTGGGAGAGTAGAGAGAAGTTCCAAATACTTCTCTCTTACTTTTGTTAAATATGTTTCTTTTTCAAATAGTTCTTTCTCTTCGCCTCTTTTGTCTATTCTCTTAAGACATTCATCGACAGAAGTATCGACAAAAATTAGAATATCTGGATTAGGAAAAGAAGCATTAATTGTTCTAATAAAAGCTTCAGAACATTCAACAGATTGGTAAGCAATAGAGGAGTAGAAGTATCTATCAGTTATTACATCGATGCCAAGCTCTAGTTTTTTTACTAGGCCATACTCTTTGTTATATAGATGATCGTCTCTATCTGCAGCGTAGAGAAGGGCAAGAGAGTTAGATGGAACTTGGATTTTTTTTTGTAGTGCTTGTCGGACAAGTTTTCCTATAGGGTTATCTGTAGGTTCATGAGTTACAAAAGCATTTCTTCCATTTTCACTTAGCTTTTCTCCAAGTACTTTCATCTGTGTAGTTGTTCCAGCACCATCCAAACCTTCGAAAACAATTAATTTTCCTCTATTCTTCATAATTGTCCTTTCACTTATATAAATATAAACTGATAATATCTAAAGAAGGAAACAAAGGAAAGATAGAATGAAGTACCATTGTAATGTAAAAACTGTTTTTATCTCACTTTTAGTTGCTATTCTTTTCTTTGTCTTTTCTTTCTTAATTATTTTAAGTTTAAATTTAACATCTCCAACACTTCTTGTTACAGACAAGATTCTTTCTGCTGTTTCCTCTGTAGATTCAAATCTTTCTTTTGAATTTGATGCAATGGAAAGAAACTTTAGAGATAGAGTCATGATTAGAGGTTTTTCTCTCTATTACGATAAAGAGGAGATACTTTCTTTCGACAAAGTTGAAGTTAAGCTTGGTCTGTTTGATATAGCAAAATATATTTTAGGTTTAGAAGGAAATGCTGAAGTTAATTTTAATAGTGGAACAATTTCAATTCCTGAAACATTCTTTAAAGAAAACAGGGAAGTGGATTCTTCTAATGAAGATAATCTAGTTATAGTAGATACTCTTTCAGAGTTTCTTTCAAATCATACTCTAACACTTTCTTTTGATAATACTGCAATAAAGAGCAAATATGCTGAAGTATATAATTCAAGTCTTTATTTTTCTTATATAGGAAGTGATGATACCCTTATTGGAGAGGTATCTACACCTTTAGTTTATTCTACTTTTAATGGCTATGAGGGCTCCCTATTAAATACCAATATCTCATTTTCTTTGAAAAATGATCTATTTTTAACTGTTGATATAGGTTCTGTTAATATTAAAAACGGTGATGAATATATTACGCTTTCAAAGATAGGCCTCTCATCAAATCTGAGTTTAGACGAAATATCTAACAACAGTATAATTGCAAAAATAGATATAGATTCTATTAAAGGTTTATTCTATGACGTTGATTTTAATGCAAAAAAAATGGAAGTCATAGTTAATAAAAGTGTTATAGATTTTACTCTTAATAACGCTAATGGTTCTTATAATAGTTCTATTTTTTCTTTAGATAGCATAAGTGGAAATTGTCTATCCTTTAATGATATAACACTTAACGTAAATAAGCTTAATTATGGAATTTCATCGCTTAGTTTAGATGGAATCGGCTTAAACGCAAATATAGCTCTCAGCGACAAGAAAGTATCATTCAACCTGGGCTCTCTCTATTCTAATTTAACAGATGTTACAAACAACGTGCTTAAGAGCATTACTCTTTCATCTTTAGATGGAGGATTATCTTTAGGTGACAAAACTGAGATTAATCTTTCATTAGATAGTACTCTTAAAACTAGCAATAGAGATTTAAGCGACATTACTTTCTCCTTCAATGGAGGGGCAGAGTTAAATGGATCTGGATTAGAAAATAGCAAGATCGAGATAGCTAATCTATATCTTGGCTATGGAGAAAAATATAATTCGCTATTATCTCTTTCTGGTAATTTAGATAGTCTTACCTTTAATCTTAAATATGGAAATATTATAGATGCTAGTCTTACTGCATCTATTAAAGATGAAACATTAGATGGTAGTATTAGCCTTAATTCATTGTCTTTAGAGAAGATTCTTCCTCTCATTACTAAGGATAAGATTAATCTATTTAACGATAAATCTTTTGTTGACTCCAACATTAATTTTGCCTTTACAAAGAATAGTGATTCATCCCTTGGCCTCTTAGGTGTCTTAGACTATTCATTGTCACTTTCATCATTTAATATTGCTGGTATTGAATCTTATTTTTCTTCAAGCGCGCTCCTGAAAGTTGAAAATGATAAAGTAAATATTAGCAACTTGGAGGTCGCTACATCATTCTTTAGTGCCCACTTTGATGGTTATTACGATATAAACATGATGCTGCCTTATTTGGATTTTAGCGTGAAAGGTAGTAATGATAAGCCATATTTTGATGGCTTTATCCATCTTTCTGAAGATCAGTATTACAGCTTCTATGGAAATTTCCCTCAGCTAAAAAAGACATCTCTGTTTGGCGAAGTAAATTTTAGTAAAGAAAACATTGTCTCTTCTATCTCTACTCTCGAAACTAAAAGTGGAAATAGACCTTTCTCTCTACTTATAGATTTATTGAATAAAGAGATAACAATTAGAAGTAAGAGTCTATCAGTAGATGTTGATTACAAAGAAGGCATTAATGGATTAATCAGTTTTGATAACCTTAATACTTTGTCAAATACAACTAACGATTCTTCGATTGTATGTAATGGTGATATTTCATTTTCGTTCTTGCTTGATGAAGGATTTAATATTAACAGTGACAACTTTGAAGTAAAGAATATCTTTCTTCTTCCTCTTAGTCCTACTATTTCATTTGCACTGAGTGGTAATGATAATTTAATAACATTCTCAAATCTTGAAGTTAAATCTGAAAACTCTGTTATGTATACAGGTCTTCTTTCTTGTGACCTATCTTCTCTTGTCTTTGCTCTTAACTTAAAAGAGTATAGTGGAGACGGAAACTTAATTCTCTCATTCTACAAGGATGATGATATAGTCGGTATCGTAAAGGCTGAGAAAGTTGATTTAACATCATTGGGCTTAGAGAAGATGTATGCTAATTTCAACTTGTTCGGCAGCGCAAAGAAAATTGAAGACTTCTCATTCTATGGTAATTTAGCTGTATTATCTAGCGATAGAAATAATGACGATAGAGAGATAAATGCCAAGATAGAGCTAACATCAGATAAGCTATCTATCACAGATATTCTATATAATTCAGATGGTGTTTCTTTAAGCATTGATGATATTTTTCTCAGTGCAAAAGAAGGGGAGTTTGGTATTCTCAATGGCCATGGCCTAATTGAAAATGAGCATTATGATAGATCTTATCCAATTGAATTAGGCTTTGCTCTTAGTGGTGAAATAGAGAAGAAAGAATCGCTTTTCTCTTCAGTCGTTTCTTTAATTGAAACTAAGGGTAATGGAACAAGCTTTACCTTTAATCTATCTTCTCTTGATATAGATAATGGCACTTTAGCTCTAAGTGATAAAAATTTCACTCTTTCAATTAATGAGGATGAGCTATCTATAAACGGTAACTTATTAAAAGGAAGTGTTGATAATAAGAATAAAAAAGCTAATCTTAGTCTCAACTTAGAAAACATTCTTATTTCTACGTTTGATATAGATTATTCTTCTTCATTGGCTATACATGCCGATATTGATGCTTTCAATATGGGATTGATTAACCTTATTTCTCTTTATCCAACACTAGTATTTAGAGATGACTTAATCTATGGAGATGCTCTTATTGAAAAGAATGGCAATGAGTATCGCATGAGTGGAAACTTAAATGCAAAAGAACTTGCTGTTGATGTTTTCTGGCTTGATAACCAAACAGTTATTCTTCATAACCCACGTTTTACACTTTGGGATAATGAGCTTAGATCATCTATCGGTTCTGCTACTGTTCTTGATAAATCGACATTAGAGCGTAAGAGCATCGATATGGCTGTTGAAGTTAACTTAACGCCGACATTATCAATTGAAAGCTATGTCGCTGACATATACATTGATGATAATAATTCTGTTAGAGTGCGTTTACCTCTTCCTCAAGCAAATATCGACATAAGTGGTAACGTTACTGGTCACTATAAGATGACAATTAACGAAATAACAATGCTTAATGAAGGTGATATATATGTATCAGATGCTACTGTTAGTGTTGGAATGAATCCATATCCAGCTTGGTATAATAATCTAACTGGTGGTGCTGATGTCGATATGACAGTTAATTTCCTACGCAATAATAGAATACTTTATCCTGCAGGTGATGACCCTATCTTTACAATCACCCTTGCAGAAAATAGCCATGTTAGTGCATATATGGATAGCTCAACGATGTCAATTAATGGAGACATTAATATTCGTGGTGGAGAAATATTCTACTTCCAGAAGTACTTCTATATTACAAGTGGCTCTATTGTATTTGATGATCCAAATACCTTTAACCCAAAGATTTCACTTCGTGCTACACTACGTGACTATGATTCCTCTTCTGAGAGAGTTGAGATATATCTAGTTATGAAGGATAACACCTTCAATAACATCTCCCCAACACTTGAAAGCTCTCCAGCAAAAGAGTTAAGCGAGATTATGGAAATACTTGGACAGTCTATTCTGCCACAATCAGCTTATGGTTCTGTTTCTGTTGGATCTGTTGCCTCTATTGTAACTGAAGGCTTTGATATTCTATCTCGCTTAGGTATTGTTACAACAGCATCAAATCCACTCTCAAGTCTATCTGCATCTCTAAAGAATCTATTTGGTGTTGATTCATTCTCACTTCATTCGAATATCATTAACAACATTCTTTCTGATACTATTAGCAGCGTTTCATCTTCTAATATTGGTACATTCTCGCCAATGGCTAGATTCTTAAATGGCACAACACTTAATGTTGGTAAGTACCTTAGTCAAAACTTGTACTTACAGTTTATGGTTCACCTTGAAGCTTCTAACGCTAAAAATAATTACACCATAATTAGTGATGACCTAGCTTTAGATACCGAGCTCTCTCTGGAATGGGCTAATGATGCGTTTAATGTTACATTCTTTACCCGTCCAAGTTACTTCTCGCTCTATTCTATAGTCGATACCTTTGGTTTCTCGATTTCCAAAACATTCAATTTATAGTCTTGTACGCTCTCATAATATTATTTATGATAAGCCACATGAATATTGGACAATTTGGTGAAGCTTTTATTCCTATTTATGACGGAGTAGGGCGAGTTATGAAGGCATATGCTGACACAATGGCGAAAAGAGGTCATGATGTATATGTTATTGCTCCTATGTATGATGCTGGCTTTAGAGGCCAATATCCATACGAAATAGTTGATTATTTGTCATTTAAGTTTTCACATAAACTTCCATACAGAGTAGGGCTAAAGCATTTAGATCCGCATTTTATTCAAAGATTAAAGCAGATTGATTTGGATATATGTCATGTTCATGGTCCTGTTTTTGCAGGTCATATTGGGCTTAGTTATGCAAAGAAAAAGCATATTCCTATTGTTGGTTCCTTCCATACTAAGTTTTATGACGATATTTTAGAGGTAACAAAGAGTAAGCAAATAGCTAGAACAGGAGCTAAAATGGTTGCTTCTTTTTATTCTCAATGCGATGAGGTGTGGGCTGTAACACAAAGTGCAGGCGAGACATTACGTGAATATGGGTATAAGGGGAAATTTATTGTTATGCCGAATGGTACAGATAGAAGAGTATTAAAGAGTTCTCTTATTCCTTCGGTTAAAGAAAAGTACAATATAAAAGAGAATGTCCCTATGCTGCTTTATGTCGGTCAAATTAATTGGAAAAAGAATTTAAAGTGTTTAATAGAAACATGTGGGCTTCTTAAGAAGAAAGGTTTTAATAATTTTCAACTTGTGCTCGCAGGTCAAGGTCCTGATGTTGATGGCGTTAAAAAGTTAGCTCAAAGTTGTGGCCTTGAGAATATGATTAATCTTACCGGGCATTTACAAAACTTTGATGAACTAGATTGTTTATACTACCTAAGTGA
>DHMZ01000016.1:17045-40758 GCA_002406055.1 Spirochaetales bacterium UBA4629 | reverse complement strand
TCACCTCCTGTCTAATTTACGGTTTTATTATATATTGAGCAGCTTTTTTCTCGTTTTTTTACTGTAGAAAACGCCTCTTCTTCACATGGGCTTGGCCTTTCTATTGCTAAAGAACTAACAGAAAATATGGGAGGAACAATCAGAGCAGACTATAGTAATGAAAACTTGTCTATCTACTTATTCTTTCCTTGTTGAAAGCCTTGTTAAAAAATATGTATCGAATTTTTTATCTGTATTCTTTCTATAATGAAAAAATGCAGGCGGGCAGGATTGAACTGCCGACCCCTTCCGTGTGAAGGAAGTGCTCTCCCTCTGAGCTACGCCTGCGTAATGGCAAATATAATAACTTAGGTATTCTTTGTCTATATTACTAACATCAAAGTAGTAGCAATTAATGATACAATTATTGCTCCTATCATTGGAAGACGAAAACGAGAGACTATAAAAGCACAAGTTACTCCTATTAGACCTGCGTACCATTCTTGAGAAAAATCTGTAAGAACTGTCGGGAATATTAGAGCACCTAAAGCAGACACAGGCAAAAGCAACATACACTTACGAATCCTTTTAGGAAGTTTATTTGTAAAAGAAATAAAGTAAGGTATCGTTCTTGGTATTTGAGTAACAAGCGCTGAGAAAATAATTATTAATAGTATCCTAGTCATTAAGCCCTACCTCCTCGTCTGTATAAATAAATGATGCAAGCACAGCTCCTGAAAGCATTGAAACAACAATCGAAAAACCTGAAGGAAGAGAGAATACCAAAAGAAGAAGAGAGTTTAGTAATGCTGAAAAAAGGAAGACTATTACAGCTTTAAAACTCTTCTTGCTTTCTCCTCCAAGAATTGATGCAAACATAGCATAGACAGTAATAATAGAAGCTCGCTTTATTATATCTGGAAGGAAGTCACCTATAGTTGCACCAACAATACTGCCACTCCACCATCCTATCCAACTAGTTAAGCTTAGCCCGACAAAATATGGCCAAGTAATATCTTTAGCTTTAAAGGAAGCAAGGGAAAAAACTTCATCCGTTGTACTAAAGCCAGCAAAGATTTTTCTCCATACACTCTTATTTGTATCGAGACTACCTGAGAGTGAAGATGCCATAAAAATATAGCGCGAGTTAATAAAAAATACAGATATTACTATGCTTATAAGAGAAGATCCTCCCCTTATAAGTGATAAAATAAGAAACTGAGATGAGCCAGCATATACAAAAAAAGACATCAACCATGTTTCTAAAAGCGAAAACGAAAGTGTTGTTGTCATCAAACCAAAGGCTATCGCTGTCGTAAAATAACCTACAAAAATTGCAAGTGCATCTACAACTCCATCTTTAAATGTTAACTTTTCCATATTTTTCTAGCTAAAGCCTTTGCCGCCTCCGTTCCATCTATAGCAGCACTAACAATGCCTCCTGCATACCCACTTCCTTCTCCTGCAACAAAAAGACCTTCCTTTGCCATAAATTGATCATTCCTTAAAACTCTAATTGGGGAACTCGTTCTTGTCTCTGAAGCTATCATCAGTGCTTCATTAGAGATAAACATTCCTCTTGAGAATCTATTAAAGTCCAAGAAACCTTTCGATAAGGAATTTGAAACAATATCTGGTAAAACAGAGTTAAGATCCTCACTCAAAAGACCTGGTGCGTAGGTCGAAAGAGGAAGTGATGACGAGACTCTTCTATTTAAGAAATCTGTCAATCGTTGAGATGGTGCTCTATAGAGTTCTCTGTATGATGCTCTTTCAATGCTTTCAATCCAGTCTAGCATCGACCAAACTCCCTTTTGGGGAATATCGCCCTCTCTAATTTGAACAACAAATGCACTATTGGAAAATTTTCCAGAGCGCCTAGAAGAACTCATTCCATTAACAACTTGATGACATCTCTCTGTAGTGGACGGAACAACAGAGCCACCAGGACACATACAAAATGAATAAACGCCCCTATTTTCAACTTGCGTAACAAACGAATATGTTGCAGGTGGAAGATAAATGCTTCTCTCTCCTTTTATGTGATATTGCATCTCATCAATGAGAGACTGAGGATGTTCAACTCTTACACCAACAGCAGTATCTTTGCTCTCTAAATGGATGGCTTTTTTCTCAAATTCCCTGTAGATATCTTTTGCACTGTGACCAGTTGCAACAATAACAGGCCCTAAAAATTCTTCTCCACTCTCTGTTTTTACTCCAATTATTTTTTCACCCTTAGTAAGAAGAGAATCAACTCTAGTATTGAAATGTACCTCTCCTCCAGAAGCGATAATTCTCTTACGAATATTCTCTATAACAAAAGGAAGTCTATCTGTTCCGATATGAGGATGCGCTTCATAGATTATATTCTCATCAGCTCCATGCTGTATAAAGAGAGATAAAACTTTTTTTACATCACCTCTTTTATTAGATCGAGTAAATAGCTTTCCATCGGAATAGGCGCCAGCACCACCTTCACCATAAGAGTAGTTACTATTTTCATTGAGAATTCCCTTGCTTGCTAAAAGTGCACAGTCTTTCTTTCTCTCATGAACATCTTTTCCTCTTTCAAGGACTATTGGGCGAATATTGTTTTCTATAAGAGTAAGCGCACTAAACAAGCCACAAGGTCCAGAGCCAACCACAATAGCTATAGGAGAAGATGAAGAAAGGAGAGGAAAAGAGGTCTCTTCATAGAGAGATTTTACCTCTTCATTTATAAACAGCTTTACAAGAAGATTTATCTTAATATCTTTACGTCTAGCATCTATGCTTTTTCTTGCAATCTTCATTCCATTTACACGCTTAAAAGAAAGACCAATTTGGGATGATGCTTTTTTGAGTATTGTTGTCTCATCAAAGGCTTCTTCTGGTGTTAAATTTAGGCTTACATCTTTAATCATAACTTAAAAAAATATATATATTTCACTCTTTCTTTTCAATTAATAGTGCTTTTTCTTTTCGCTTTTCTTTATCATGTAGGAGTGAACATACTTAGCATTGAGAATTTAGAAAAAACAGCAAAAGATAATCCACTCTTCGAGCACGTTACATTAGGCTTGGATGAAGGAGAGAAGGTTGGTATAGTTGGAAAAAACGGAGAAGGCAAATCTACATTCCTCTATACTCTTATTGGAAAGATTACTCCAGATGAAGGTAAAGTTTCTCTTCGTAACGGCACTAGAGTTGCATTATTAGAGCAAAGAGTTACATATAAAGAAGGTGCAACCATCTCTTCATATCTATATGAAGCAAGCGACAGTAATATTGAAATACTAAATAAGTATAAAAAAGCCATAGAGGAAGGAAATAATAAAGAAAGTATTGCACTTGGGGAAATAATAGAAAGAGATAATCTATGGGATATCGAAAGAGCATATATGGCTTCTTTAACAGATATGGGTGAAAGCTTTACTGGAAAAGAAAAAATGGAGTCTCTTTCAGGAGGAGAAAGAAAAAAAGTAGCCCTCTCTAGAGTCTTTGCGTTAAAAGCAAATCTTGTTTTGTTTGACGAGCCGACAAACCATCTCGATATTGAAAGCGTTGAGTACTTAGAAAAATGGATTAAAAATACACCAGCAACTGTCATAATTGTTACTCATGATCGTCACATTCTCTCTAGTGTATGTTCAACTATTTGGGAATTAGATAAACGTCATTTCTACCGCCATCCGGGCTCCTTTACTGAATACCTTGAAAGAAAGGAAGAGCGCCTTGTGATGGCAGAGAAAGAGCAAGCAAGACTAAAAACTATTCTTCGTAGAGAAATGGTCTGGTTAATGAGAGGACCTCAAGCTAGGACCGGAAAGGATAAAGGCAGAAAAGACAGAATAATAGATATGCAAAGCCAAATAAAAAAGATTAGAGATGAAAAAATGACAGAGTTTTCGTCTTTAGAGAGAAGACTTGGCAAAAAAATACTAGATATTAACAACATCGGCGCAAAATATGGAGACAGAGTTCTCTTTAAAGATTTCACATATTCATTCACTAAAGGCATAAAAATCGGTCTTATAGGAAAAAATGGTAGTGGAAAGTCTACTCTACTCGATATCTTAAGTGGTCTAAGAGAGCCAGATTGGGGTTCTGTCGATATCGGCGTAAACACCGTCTTTGGTTACTATGACCAAATGGGAAGAGAGCTTGTGGAAAACAAAACAGCTCTCGAATATGCTGAAAAGTTTGGCAATAGAGTCAGATACACAAATGGAGAAGATGTTTCAGCTTCCCGTTTTCTTGAGTTATTTGGCTTCCCTATTGAGAGCCAGCGTACCCCTATAAGCTTACTTTCTGGCGGAGAAAGAAGAAGACTATACTTAATTACAAAACTTATATCAAATCCTAATTTTCTTCTCTTTGATGAACCTACAAATGATTTAGATATTCCAACTATGGAAAACTTGGAAGACTACATCTCATCTTTTCCAGGATGTGCAATTATATCATCACATGACAGAACATTCTTAGACTGTTCTGTTGATTTTCTCTTTGTTATTGAAAACGAGCGTATCACCCTCTTTCCTGGTAACTATACAGAATACAGAGAGAAAAAAGATGAGGAAGAAAAGGAAAGAGAAGTAGAAAAAAAGAAAGACAGCAGAAAACCTAGAGAGAAAAAAGGCCTTACTTTCAAAGAAAACAAAGAAAAGGAAAGCTTAGAGGAAGAAATTGCTACTCTTGAAAAAGAGATAAAAGCATTAGAAGACTCTTTTTCTACAGCAGAAAATACAGAGCTTGGAACACTCAAAGAAAGAACAAAGAAATATGAAGAGAAAAAAATAACGCTCGATGAAAAGACCGAGCGTTGGTTAGAACTTGAAGAAAAAAGCGAAAGCTAATTATCTTCATCTCTTATATTTGCATCACTATCATCCATAAGTTGAGCGTTTGTTTTTCCCGGAATTACACGACGAATAAATGGAATAACACCGCTATAAGTCTTGCTAAATTCCTCTTCACTCTCTTTTAGAGCTGCTTGCCATGCAGGTCCAAAGCCAGGGCTATTGATTGTAAGCCGATCTACAGCCTTCTGGTAAACCTGAAGTCTTTCCATCTCCTTTCTGCCTGGTTTTTGACTAAGTGTCTGTAGTGAAACTCTTAAATTTTCATTGTATTTTTTTAGTTCTTCATTTTCACTTTTTAATTTGCTAACTCCATCATTTTCAATCTCCATGCGAGAAGTAAGCATATCTTTAAGCTTTTTGAGCTCACTCTCTCCCCTCTTCTTTGCAAGATGAAGCCTAATTATATATATAAACCATACAAGAAGGGCCAATGCACAACCAGAGCCCAATCCAATGAAAAAATCTCGCCAACTTGTCATAAATAAAAAGCTCCTTTTTTATAAGACTACAATAGAAGATAATCAATTCTAATTAAATTGAAAAGAAAAGAAAACTCTACTTCCCTTTCTTTCATTTTTTAGTTATTATTCTCTCTGTAAAGCCTGGGTGGTGGAATGGTAGACACTGGAGACTTAAAATCTCCTGGCAGCAATGCCGTACGGGTTCAAGTCCCGTCTCGGGTATAAAGTGGTATTGTTTTTATAACAATACCATTTTTTTTGCATAAAAAAACACTAATAACTTAAAAATACAAATTGAGGCTCTATCTTAGCATTAACAATTTTATAATTTGCTTTTATTATTCCTTTCGAGAGAAAAAAGAAATGAAAGATTTAACTCAAGGAAAACCAATTTCAGTTATTTGGAACTTTACTCTTCCAATTATTGGAGGAAATCTTTTTCAACTGTTTTATACTCTTGCAGACACCATAATTGTTGGCCAAACTATTGGAGAGAATGCACTTGCTGCAGTTGGAAGTACAACTGTTTTTTTCTACTTTATTCTTTGTTTCATCCAAGGTTTCACTAGTGGATTTGGTGTAATTATGGCACAACGCTTTGGCCATAAAGATGACAGTGGAGTAAAAAAGAGTGTTGTCTCATCTGTCTATCTCTCTATTTTTTTTACAGTACTAATTACACTTCTTTTTTTACCTCTAACCACTACCATTATAAAACTAATGGATATTCCTGAAGAAATACAAAGTTTAAGCTATTCCTATCTTTCTGTTATTCTTATTGGAACAGGTGCTTCAATCTTCTATAACATGGTTTCCAATACTCTTAGAGCCATTGGAGACAGTAAAATTCCTCTAGTATTTCTTGTCTTTTCTTCTCTATTGAATATCATACTAGACTATGTTTTTATCGTTCCTCTTGATTGGGGTGTAGGAGGAGCTGCATGGGCAACAGTACTCTCTCAGTTAATTGCAGCAATTCTTTCACTTATTATAGGGCTAAAGAAATACCCTATATTGAATATAGAAAAGAACCTATGGAAATTAGATAAAAAGAATATACTTGATCACTTAAAGCTTGGCTCATTAATGGGATCTGAGATGTCAGTTATGTGTATAGGTCAAATAGTAATGCAAAGTGCGGTAAATGGCCTTGGTACAAAGGCCATAGCTGGCTTTACAGCAGCAAGTAAGGTTGATCAACTTGCTGTCTTAGTTGATACAGCCTTCCAAACTTCTCTCTCTACATATGTAGCACAAAACTTTGGTTGTGGATCATATAAGCGAATAAAACAGGGAGTATGGAGTGCACTATTAATTGTTGAAATTTTAAACATCATTATGGCACTCTTAATGCTATTTAGCTCACCATATCTTGCTCCACTCTTTGTTTCTAATGTAACAAGTGATGTTAATAGTTATGTCATCCAATACTTCTCTATTATTGCGCCTTGTTATCTATTATTGGGACTTATTGTTGTTTATAGAACGGCAGACCAGAGCATGAATATATCGTGGGCACCACTTGTTGCTTGTATTCTAGAACTTATTGGTAGATGCCTAGGCTCTATACTTCTAGCAAAATCTTTGGGTTATATTGGCATTGTAATATCTCACCCACTAGCATGGGTTCTATCAGATATTATTGTTGTCCCTGTTTATTTTATTTACATCAATAAACTTAACAAAAATGAATTAAGAAAACCTTCTTTTTAATCTTTTGTATGCTAAATTAAAGATTGTAAGTAGGTTTTTCTTAAAATGAATAATTTGGAACAATATATTTCTAATTCATCTGTTTTATCTCCATTTTTCATAAATGGGGATGCCTTTTCCCTTCTTAAAAATTTACCAAATGAATCGATAGACTGTATTATAACTAGCCCTCCTTATTATCACAAAAGGGAATATTTGGAAGGTAACTTGGGTCTTGAAAAAAACTATACTGAGTATATTGAAAACATCCTCAATATTACAAAAGAGCTATATAGAATCCTTAAGCCTTCTGGTTCTTTTTGGTTAAACATAGGGGACTCATACTTTGATAAAAACCTACTTAACATTCCATATAGAATTGCAATAAAGATGCAAGATGAACAAAAATGGATTCTTCGTAATACTGTAATTTGGGATAAGATGAAAGGCTCTCTTTCTTTTTCTAAAGACAGTCTTAGAAATGAATACGAACCATTTTTTCATTTCGTAAAGTACAGAAAAGGATATTTTTATGATGATGTTGCCATTAGAAAAAAACCTGGCAAAGCTATTATCAAAGATAACAAAGTCATTAGTGCTACTGGAGTAAAAGGAATTAACTACAGGAGAAAAATAGAGCTCAGTACAGAACTTACAGAAGAACAAAAAAAGAATGCTTTTTTAGCTTTAGACGAAAATCTAAATAA
Organism: Spirochaetales bacterium UBA4629; assembly: GCA_002406055.1. Lineage (GTDB taxonomy): Bacteria > Spirochaetota > Spirochaetia > Sphaerochaetales > Sphaerochaetaceae > Ornithospirochaeta. Next base: position 33,072 of record DHMZ01000016.1, on the reverse strand, counting down.
GATTAAAAGAGGAGAATTAACTGATTTCAGAATGGTAATAAAAGGTGCTAACCAACGTATTACTTTTGGAGAAAGCTTATCGCTTAGTGGTAGAGCTAAAGAGCTTAATGATAATGGTTTCTATTTTTTGAATTATAACCCCAATGGAAGCATGATTTCTGATGTGTGGCAAATAACAAGCGAAAATAAAAAAGGAAATAAAGTTCATTACGCAATCTTTCCAGAAGATTTGGTTAAGACACCTATACTTTTGACTTGCCCCACAAATGGAATTGTTCTTGATCCTTTTGTTGGGAGTGGAACAACTTCTTATGTTTCTTCCCTATTAAAAAGAAAAAGTATTGGAATTGATATTTCAGAAGAGTACATAAAACTTGCTATTCATAGATGCTCTGAGTTTAAACCAATAATTTATGAGGGTGATAAATCATGAAAATGAATGGTGTTAGCGAACTATTTGGCATTAACGTTTCTTTTTTATCTCAACAGGACAAGAAATCTGTTGAAAATCAATCATGTCCTTATACAAAAAAAGAATGCTCAAAAATGAGAAAATCGTATCCTCAAGAAAAAATTGGTGTCTGCTCTGTAAAATACAGATCGAAAGATGTAGTAATATGTCCAAATCGTTTTTTGGAGGATAATACTATTTTTAAGGATTGTGTTCCTTTGCTTAGCAAAACTCAAATTGATGATAAAATTTTTGTTATTCCAGAAGTTTTACTTCCTGAAGGACAGATTGACTTTATCCTATCCTTAACAAATAAAAAAACAATTGAAAATTTTGTAGGAGTAGAAGTTCAATCTGTTGATACAACAGGCTCAGTGTGGGATGAAAGACAAAAATTACTTATTGAGCATGGTTTAATAAAAAAAACATCACCTTTAGTTGGAAAAACATATGGGCTTAACTGGAAAATGACAGTAAAGACTATACTTGTTCAAATGCTCCATAAATGTCGTATTTTTGAAAAACTGAATAAGCACTTAGTCCTTGTAATCCAAAAATCCTTATTTAATTATATGTTGGAAAATTTTAATCTGACCGATATTAATATTGATGACAAGAATGGATTCATACATTTGCATATATATGATCTCGTAAATGAAAACAATTCTCTTAAACTGACGCTTTTTGCAAAAAAACGAACTAATTCAGCAACAATCGAAAGATGTATTCTACCTTCAAATAATAAAAAATCTGATTTATCGTCAATAAAAAAAATACTTGAATCGAGAGTTAATAAAGCTAATACTTCTTTCCTTTTATAATTTACATATCTAATAAAAGATACTTCCATGCTGGTATTATCCTTATTATCTTATTTTCGATTTCTACTTCATTTTCTTCTCCTAGAGTTACTATAGTTGACTCACTTAAACTAAGCTCATCCATTGCTTCAATGAGACTTCTTTTTTCTCTAGAAAACGTTTCTTCATTTTCAATTTTTGCAGAAACTTGAACCAATTTGATAGCAAAGTCATCACCGTAAGCAAAATCCACTTCATAGCCAGACTTTGTTTTATAGTAGAATACTTTACCCGTTTTTCTTCTTATATGAAGAAATACAATGTTTTCAAGCTTTGCTCCAATATTATCTGATAGAAAACTAGCACTTGCAGTGGCAAGTGCATGATCTGCTACATACAGTTTTTTGGGATTTGTTGCTTTAACAGCTTCATTGTAGCTTCTAATTGGCATCATGTAAAAAGTACAGCTTTCTAGTGCATATTCTAAATATTCACTCATTGTTGGCTTTGAAATCTTAATATGCATCCCAACTAACCTTTGATATAATTTTGTTTCACTCAAGGGACTACTCATCATCGAGAATAAGATAATAACCATTGCTTTTAGGGCGTCTGGTTTTGAAATATTATGCCTCAAAACAATATCTCTAAAGACTATATCATTTGTTATGTTTTGAAAAAATAATACTCTTGAAGCATCTAAAGAGAATAAAAGAGCCTCTGGAAATCCCCCAATTTTAAGGTACTCGTTAAACAATACTACTTGCTTATCTTTGACTTCTTTTAGAAGAAGTGTTGTTGGCTCCTCGCCTTTTGCCCGTAAGAATTCTCTATATGAATAGCAATATAGGTTCCAACCGATCTTTCTTCCTCCTAATACAGAAGAAGTTTCATTTAATAAGATTTTTGAACTTGAACCAGTAATGTTTACTTCACAATTTTCTGTTACCTGTAATCTATTAACAAGATATTCCCAATTAGCTAAGTATTGGATTTCATCAAAAATAAAGTAAACTTTTTTTCCATGGTTTTCAGGAAAAAGTTCATAGTATGAATCAGCAACAATTCTAGGCTCATCATTGTTTATTAAAATGAGTCTATCATCAGAAAAATCTATATGGCAGATTTGAGTTTTATCAACGCCACTAGAAATAAGCGAATTTACATATTCAAGCAATAAAGATGTCTTACCACACCTCCTTATTCCAAGAATTATAGTGGCTTTTTTCTCAATTCTCTCAATCAATAAATCTCTTTTTATTAAAGTACTAACATTACATCTTTGTCCTTGAAGAATTATTTCTTTCAAAGTTTCTTTTAGCTTTTCCATATGCTTAGTATATTAAAACAAGCAAAACCTTTAAAGATTTTTTAACGGTTTTTCGTTAAACCTTTAAACTTTTTTTAACGGTTTTATTCTGATATTTTTTTATTTTTTTCTTTACTGCATTTGTTGTATACTTTTATTTGGACTACGTGGAGGAAATATGGATCAGAAACTCGAAAGCCTTTTTACGCCATGGCATATAGGCAAATGTGAAATAAAGAATAGAATCGTTCTAACAAGTATGGGAGGAACAGACCTTTTTGGTTGGATGGAGAAAAACCACTTTGACAAAGACGGCGCAGAATTTATTATGCGTGTTGCAAAAAACAATGTTGGTTTAGTACTTCCAGGATGCCAACCTGTCTACAACCCTATGTTTGGACAATGGCTGTACAAAAATAAAGGAATGTATAAGAAGCTCAAGGAATGGATGCCTGAATTTCATAAAACAGGAGCTAAACTCTTTGTTCAACTTACAGCTGGATTTGGCAGATCATTTACTATCAGCGAAATGATGGAAAAACTCTATACCAATCCTGTTTTGAATGTACTTTCTAAACCTTTCATGAATTTAGACAAAATTACCGCTAGTGCATCTCCTTCTCCTAATCGTTGGTCAGATAAAGTTCCAAGCAGAGAAATGACAAAGAAGGAAATTGAACATATGGTCTTTGCATTTGCAGAAAGTGCAAAGCTACTTAAAGAAGCCGGAGTTGATGGTGTTGAAGTACATGCAGTCCATGAAGGATACCTCTTAGACCAATTTACTCTAAAATATGTTAATAAACGAACAGACGAATATGGTGGGAGCTTCGAAAACAGATATCGTTTTGCAACAGATATTGTTAAAGCTATCAAAAAAAGTTGTGGTAGTGATTTCCCTGTTTCTCTGCGCTACAGTGTAATTTCTAAAACAAAAGGATTTAGACAAGGAGCTCTTCCTGGGGAAAATTATACCGAAGTCGGAAGAGATATGACAGAAAGTGAAAGAGCAGCCAAGTATTTAGAAGATGCTGGATATGATATGCTTAATTGTGATAACGGCACATATGATGCTTGGTATTGGGCACATCCTCCAATCTATATGCCAGAAAACTGCAACCTTAGTGATGTTGAACATATAAAGAACTTTGTTTCTATCCCAGTTGTAGCAGCAGGACGACTAGATCCATTTGTTGCATCAGAAGCTATAAAAGAAGGAAAGATTGATGGCGCAGGATTTGCTCGACAGTTCTTAGCTGACCAAGAGTGGATAACGAAGCTTATGAACGATAGAGCTGAAGATATTAAACCTTGTATTCTTTGCCACAATGGATGCTTTAATATGTGTCACTATAAAGGTGTTCCTAATGACCAAGACTTAAGTGATTCACTCCATCTTGCTCGATGTGCAGTTAATGCAGAAACAATGCAATGGAATAAACACAAGATTGTTAGAACTAAAAAACCTAAAACTGTAGCAATTATCGGCGGTGGTATTGGAGGAATGGAAACTGCTATTGTTCTAAAAAAGCGTGGTCATAACCCAATAATATATGAAAAGAATGATTACCTTGGTGGCACATTTGTTCCTGCTTCAAGTGAATCGTACAAAGGGAAACTTAGAGACTTGCTTGCTTGGTATAGACGTGAGGTTGAAAAAGAAGAGATTGAAGTTCACCTTAATAGTGAAATCAAGGATCTTTCTTCAATCAAGGCTGATGAATACGTAATTGCAACTGGTGCTAAGCCAAGATTCTTAAAGAATGTTCCTGGCTTTGAAAAAACAATAGAGGCTTGCACATTCTTAAATGGTAAAGAAGTTGGTTCTAAAGTTGCAATAATAGGTGGTGGCTTAACAGGAAGTGAAATCGCTTATGAGCTTGCTTTACAAGGAAAACATCCGATTATTATTGAGATGCTTGATGATCTTATAAAGCAAAAAGGAGTATGTTTAGCTAACTCTTCATATTTAAGAGAATGGTTTGAACTACATAATATTCCAGTCTATCTAGAAACGAGACTTACTGAGGTAAAAGATAAATCTATCATTTGTACAAGAAAGGATGGCTCTGTAATCGAAATCCCTGTTGATAGTGTTATTTCATCTGCTGGTTACATACCTTCTCCTTTAACAACTGATGGAAAGGTACATCTTGTAGGAGATTGCTTAAAAGTTGGTAATCTACGTTCAGTTATTTGGCGAGCATATGAAGTAGGTATGAAAATCTAAAGTAGAAGGCCCCGCGAATGGGGCCTTTTCTTTTGAGTAATATTGCAAGAAAGAAACTATCTTTCAACTATAACAGTTCCGTCTTCTTTGACTGTTATCGAGTCACCTGTTTGAACAAAATCTAAGAATTCTTCACCAAGCATATCTACTGTTGGCATACTTTCATCGGTCCAAACATCAGAGAGAATTGCGCCGGCTGCAGCTAAGGAATCAATAGGCTTAGAAAACAATAAGCACTTAGGCTGTCGTCCCATGCTTGTTGCGCAAAAAAGAACAAGTCCTCCAGTAGTTGAACCTATTGTCTGAGGCATACACAAAGCTGTTCCAGCCATTGGCTTATTGTATAAATCTGGATTATTCTGATCAGAGCATTTTCCTTTTTTATCACCAAACATCAATGAGTGTTGATAGGAGGCAAGCGTATTAAATCCATTCTTAGAAACAAGGGCAATCGCCTTTGTCTCGCCTTTTACGACAACTCTTCCTTTAAATTCTTTTTTCATTTTGTGCCTCCTGTAATAACGCTAAGTAATTCATCTTCTTTATAGAAACGAGCTGAGGTATATGTTCTGAGCTTATTAGAACAGGTAATAACAGGCATAGAGCCACACTTAGGATTATTCATATACATTAGCGGGCATATATGACTAAGGATTACGCCTTGCTCCTGTAATCTTTTTCCTTCATCTGTCTTTTTGAAGTTTTCCATTACAGCTGGAGCTGCTGTCATCACAGTTGGAATATCGAGCTTAGTCTTTCCATTTTTCTTTAAGCTCTCATCGATTCTTTTTGACCATGATGATAGTTGCTCTTTAGATAAGTGAGGACATCCAATAAATGCTAATTTTGACATAGCATTTTTATCTTTCCAAATAATTGGATAAGATCTTTCCACCCTCTCTAGCTCCTCATCATCTATTACATATGTTTTATATCCTTCTTTTAATAGCGAACGACCATTCTTCACAGCTTCCGGGGTTAAAGACTCAATGTGATAGAGTCCAACAGCACCGTTACTTGCAGTTGCAGCACCAAAGTCCTTTAAATATGCCTTTACTTCATCATCTAAGGAAGAAAAATACTTATCTAATCCAACAACATAAGGTACATTTTCCATTACGCGCATACCAATTGCAGAACCCAAAAGCTGTGCTTCTGGCTTTTTAGTTGTCTTTATTTCTATTAGCCAATCTGCCTTTCTACCCTCATCTGTTAAAAGGCCAAAATAAGGAACACAACCAACTATTGAACCAAATAAGTCTAAAATACCACTATTACGATTGCATCTTGCCCCAAGAACGCTGTTTGCGTAAACAACAGCTGAGCTCTCTGCCCAAGAAAGAATTTCTCCTTCATTTGGAATATTGCCAACTTCCTTCATATAGCAAGTACATGTATAAGCATTACTGTTAAGGATGCCAAGCTTCTTGAGTTGCTCATCATACTCTTTTTGTTTTGAATACATTACCTTAAAAAATATATTCTGAATAAAATTGGACGGCACACATTTTTCTAGTGGCATTGGGTCTACCGTAAATGGCTGGCTAGAGACTGCTCCTCCTTCAATAAGTGTATCCATCAACTCATAAACAGGTTTCATTACAGATAAGCCAAAAGAAGTAACAAGATGTCCATATTTACTAGTAATATCAACCATTTTCTCAGCACCAAAGGTCTCTCCATACATTATGAGAGTCTTCATAATTTTCGCCTTAACCTCGCCTTCTTTTCCCTCTGAAATGTTTTTTTGTCGTTCAGTTAATTGCATTTTATCCTCTTTTAATAAATAAAGCTTTATCGATTATCTCTAGATTTATTATTATCTTATTTTCGCTAATTTGCATTAAGAATTTCTTAATTCTCAAAAAAAGAAAAATTATTTGAGATTTTTGTTTATCTAGTTCGCTTAAAATATGTTTTTTCTATAATTATAGCTAATTATCAACAAAATATATAATTTTAATGTAAATATAAATTTTTATAGTACAAATTACTGTATAAATCAGTAGAAACATAAGTTTACCGATTTACCATTTTTAATCAAAAAAAATCTTGCAAACTTACTAAACCGGTGTAATATAGAAGAAGTAAAAGAATACAATTCTCATTTTTGGAGAATTTTGGAGGTAATTCTATATGAAGAAATTTACAGCTATCCTCCTCGTTCTTGCACTTTGCTTAACAAGCATTTTTGCACAGGGTGCAGCAGAACAGGGACAGGCAACAAAAAAGACAGGTAGTGTCTATTGGCTTAACTTCAAACCAGAGTCAGATGCAGCTCTTCAGAGCCTTGCTCAGGCTTATACAGCTGAAACAGGTGTTCCAGTAAAAGTTGTTACAGCAGCTAGTGGAACATACAATGAAACTCTTACAGCTGAAATGGACAAGTCTGAACCACCTACACTCTTTGTTGTTGGAAATCAGGGCGCTGTTTCATCTTGGGGTGACTACTGCTTAGATTTAACAGGCACAGCTATTGCTAACGAACTCAATACAGATGCTTACAATCTTTATGATGCAAACGGAAAGCTTTGCTCTATCGGTTACTGCTATGAAGCATTTGGTATCATCGTAAACAAGGAACTCCTTGCTAAGGCAGGATATTCTCTAAGTGATATCACAGACTTCGCTTCTTTAAAGAAGGTTGTTGAAGATATTCATGCTAGAAGTAAAGAACTTGGTTTTGATGCCTTCACATCTAGTGGTATGGATGGTTCATCAAGCTGGAGATTCACAGGACACCTTGCTAACGCAGCTCTCTTCTATGAAGCAAGAGATGACGGTTGGACAGCTGGTCCTCAGCCTGCAACAATCACAGGTAAGTATCTTGATAACTTCAAGAATCTTTGGGATCTCTACATTAACAACAGCGCATATTCTCCAGCATCTCTCGCAACAGGCGGATACGATGCAGAAGCTGAGTTTGGTAAGAAGCAGGCTGTCTTCTATCAGAACGGTAACTGGGAATTTGATGCTCTTACAAAGACATATGGCTTAGATCCTGAAAACCTCGCTATGATTCCATTCTATTGTGGAGTTGAAGGCGAAGAGAAAGCAGGTCTTAACTGTGGAACAGAAAACTGCTGGGCTATCAACAAGAACGCTAAGGCAGAAGACATCCAGGCAACTATGGACTTCATGGTTTGGATGGTAACAAGCGAAACAGGAACAAAGGCTCTTGCTCAGACATTTGGTGCTATTCCATATAAGAAGGCTGCTCCAAGTGGTAACGTATTCCTCGATCAGGCTAACGAATATGCACAGAAAGGCAACTATGTCATGACATGGACATTCAACTATACTCCAGCTGTTGATGATTGGAGAGCAGGTCTTGTATCAGCAATGAACCAGTACGACAACGCTCCAAGTGCAGAAACTTGGGAACTTGTTAAGACAGCATTTGTTCAGGGCTGGGCTACACAGTACGCTAAGGAGCATTAAGCTTCAATTGGGGGCGGGCATCTACCCGCCCTTATTTTTCTTTTTTATTTATCCATTCAGGTGTCTTAATGAAAAAAACATTTAAAACTCATCGAAAAGCAGAGGGAGGACTTAGTTCTTCTCTTATAAAAAAACCTATAAAGAAATGGTTCCCTCTATTTATGGGACCAACGATCATCTGTTTCTTTATTGGCTTTGTATGGCCTTTCTTACAAGGTATTTATCTTTCATTTTGTAAATTCAGAATTACAAGTGATGCAACATTCATTGGTTTTTCTAACTACATAAAGGCTTTCCAAGATGCTTCATTTGTTCATGCATTTTGGTATACAGCTCTATACACAGTAGTTTCTGTTGTTCTAATAAACTTATTTGCATTTGCAATTGCGCTTGCTCTAACTCAGGGCATGAAAGGAAGCAATCTCTTTAGAACTGTTTTCTTTATGCCAAACCTTATTGGTGGTATCGTTCTTGGCTACATTTGGTCAATGATTTTTGACGGAATACTTTCTCATTTCAATACTTCAATTCTCATGGAAACAAAGTATGGCTTCTGGGGTTTGATTATTCTTATGTGTTGGCAGCAAATTGGATATATGATGATCATCTATATTGCTGGCTTGCAATCAATTCCTGAAGATATGATGGAAGCAGCAGAAATCGATGGTGCAAATAAGTGGCAGACACTGATAAAGATTACAATTCCTAATGTCATGTCATCTATTACAATTTGTACATTCCTTACTCTCTCAAATGGCTTCAAACTTTTCGACCAAAACCTTGCCCTAACAGGTGGTCAGCCATTTAAGTTTAATGCTGACGGTTCAGTTGTTAAGACAACAGAGATGCTTGCGCTTAACATTTATTCAACATTCTACGGTTCAAATGTTAATGCACGAGGAACAGCACAAGCAAAAGCTGTTATATTCTTTATTCTTGTTGCTGCTCTCGGCTTATTACAACTCAAGTTCACTAGAGAAAAGGAGGTTCAACAATAATGGGTGCTTTAAAAGCTGAAAGAAGAAAGCTAAATATTCTTACAATTATATTTTCATTAATTGCACTTATTTGGGTATTCCCTGTTTTGCTTGTATTAATCAACTCCTTTAAGCTTAATACATTTGTAAAAACAAATACCTTTGGTCTTCCATTTGGAGAACAATGGGCAGGAATGAGTAATTTTATAAAAGGAATGACATTTGGTAACTATCCTTACTTTAAAAGTGTCTTCTATTCTTTTTATATAACAATTTTCTCAACTGCTTTGATTTTGATTTGTACATCAATGAGTGCTTGGTATATTTCACGTGTAGATTCAACTATCTCTAGAATAGTCTACTATCTTTGTGTTTTTTCAATGGTAGTTCCATTCCAGATGGTTATGTTTACTCTCTCAAAGACTGCAGACACACTTAAGCTTAATACTCCTTATACAATTCCTGTTGTCTATCTTGGTTTTGGCGCAGGTCTTGCTATATTTATGTTTTCTGGCTTTGTTAAAAGCGTTCCATTAGGGATGGAAGAGGCTGCTACAATTGATGGATGTGGCCCAGTTAGAACTTTCTTCTCTATTGTTCTTCCTGTTTTAAAACCAACTCTTATATCAGTAGCTATTCTGGAAATAATGTGGGTATGGAATGACTATCTACTTCCATATCTTGTTTTAAACAGAAACCTTTATATGACAATACCAATTCATATTCAGTATCTTAAAGGAAGTTATGGTACTGTAGATTTGGGTGCAACAATGGCAATGATCCTTATGGGTATTATTCCTGTAATTATCTTCTACCTATGTTGTCAGAAATACATCATTAAGGGTGTAGCTGCAGGTGCAGTAAAAGGTTAATTAATTACTTTTTTACTATTATTTTTAATCTACCGCCTTATTCTAGGGCGGTATTTAAAGAGACTAAAAGATGAAAAAAAGATCTTCAGGCATACTTATGCCAATAACAAGTTTACCCTCTCCTTATGGAATTGGAACGCTCGGAAAAAGTGCCTATGACTTTATTGATTTTCTTTCTCAAGCAGGTCAAAAGTGGTGGCAAATACTACCACTAGGCCCGACAAGCTATGGTGATTCTCCTTACCAAGCTTTATCTTCATTTGCCGGAAATCCATATCTAATTGATTTGGATTTACTAATTGAAGATGGTTTATTAACTAAAGATGAAGTAGAGAGCTATTATTGGGGAAATGACAAGAATAAAGTTGATTATGGTGCAATATATTCTAGTAGGTATAGTGTCCTTTATTCTGCATATATAAAAGGTAAAGAAAAATATAAAAAAAAGATAGAAGAGTTTAAAGAAGAGAATTCTTCGTGGCTTGATGACTATGTACTCTTTATGGCACTCAAGCGACATTATGGAATGAAGAGCGTAATTGAGTGGCCAGAAGAAACAAGAAAAAGAGATAAAGCAACTCTCGCTAGGTATATTAATGAGTTAGAAGATGACATCTCATTCTTTAACTTCTTACAGTTTATTTTCTTCAAACAATGGAATGCCCTACGCTCTTATGCAAAAGAAAAGTCTATCGGTATTATTGGCGATATTCCAATCTATGTTGCCTTAGATAGCGCTGAAGTATGGGCTAACCCTGAAGAATTCCAACTTGATGAAAACTTCATTCCAACTGAGGTTAGTGGCGTTCCACCTGATTACTTCAACAAAGATGGGCAGCTTTGGGGAAATCCTCTCTACAATTGGGATAAGATGAAAGAAGATGGGTTTACTTGGTGGAAGAAAAGAATTGAAGGCGCAAGCAAACTCTACGATATCATTCGCTTTGATCATTTTAGAGGATTAGAGAGCTATTATTGCGTGAAGTACGGCGAAAAAACAGCACGTGATGGTAGATGGGTAAAAGGCCCAGGGCGAGACTTTACAGATACTCTCAATCAATCTTTTCCTACTCTAAGTTTTACTGCTGAAGATTTAGGCTATCTTACGCCAGAGGTTATTGCTCTATTAAAAGCATCAACATGGCCAGGAATGAAGATTTTGCAATTTGCTTTTGATACAAGAGAAAAAGGAACATATGACCCGAAGGATTATAGTGAAAATAGTGTTTGCTATACAGGTACTCACGATAATTCAACATTGATGGGTTGGATAAAAGACGCCGATAAAATCTATGTAGACAATGCAAGAAATAGGCTAAACATTACAGATGATAATGAGCTATGCGAGGCAATAATCAAGATGGGAATGGAGAGTAAATCATTCTTAATGATTGTTCCTCTTCAAGATTGGCTCCATTTAGACAATAGAGGTCGTATTAACACTCCAGGAACTTGCTGTGGCAATTGGGTATGGCGCTTAGACAGTTTCTCGTACTTGACAGATGAACTAAGAAAGCATATCTCTTCTGTTACAAAAAAAGCAAATAGATAAAATAGTAGGTCGAGTGCTCTCTTGCTTGACCTATTTTCATTTATCAAAAAAGCTTCTTCTTGTTGACTTATGCGCTATCTTACAGTAGAGAATAGAGGGGTCAACAGGAAGAAAAATGGAAGAAAGCGTCGGAGAAGTACTAACTGTAGCTATGGAAGCAGGAAAAGTCATGCTTGAAAATGGAGCAGAGACTTTCCGTGTTGAAGATACAATGAAAAGAATCGCCTCTCACTATGGTGTAAGAGAAAGCGATTTTTTTGTTTTGACAAATGGAATATTTACATCTGGTACAGAAACAAATGGAAATAGCTTTGCAAGAGTAAAGTATATTCCCGTAAATTCTCCAAACCTTTCCAAAGTTGTTGCCATAAACCAACTCTCAAGAGAAATCGCAAGAGACAAATACACACTAAAAGAAGCAAGAGAAGAAATAGAAAGAATTAAGAGAATGAACGCAAAAACTACGCTAGAGCGACTTAGTGCAACTTCGCTTAGTGCAGCTTGCTTTGCTCTTCTCTTTTCTGGAACCTTAAAAGATGGCCTAGTTGCTCTCATTGCAGGTCTTTTCCTTGGCCTTTTTATTGAATTTATTTCAAAGCCTCATCTATCAAAAATCACATCAAACCTCATTGGTTCAGCACTTGTAACATCTATTTGTCTTATTTTCCACCACTACGGCTTAAGTGATAACATGAATGCCATGATAGCTGGATCTATAATTCCACTTATTCCAGGTATTCCATTTGTTAATGGCATAAGAGATATAGGAAACGGCGATTACCTTTCAGGAATGGTTAGACTTTTAGACGCCATATTTGTCTTCATATGCATTGCTGTCGGAGTTGGTGTTATTTTGGCTCTCTATAGTCGCATCCAAGGAGGACTCTTTCTGTGAGCATATATGTTCTACTTGCTTCTTTCTTTGGAACGATAGCCTTCTCTGTGCTTTATAACATACCGAGCAAATACTACCTTTCCTGTGGCTTTGTTGGTCTAATTGGGTGGATTGTTTTTGCCTTCTTTAAGCCAATACTTGGTTATGCATTCGCAATCTTTCTATCTTCAGCTGTCGTTGCATTTCTAAGCCGACTCTTAGCTGTAAGGATAAAGTGTCCAGAGCTAATCTTCTTAATTGCAGGCATATTCACTCTCGTTCCAGGAGCAGATATTTATTGGACGGTCTACTATTTGGTATCTGGGCAACTGAGTAAAGCAACAACTAGCGGTAGTGCTACAGCCAATGCTTGCCTTGCTATGGTCCTTGGCATTGCAATTATCCATGAAATACCGCAAAAGCTTTTTAATAGCTTAGGTGGAGCAAAGAAGAAAGAAGTTAAGCATCAGCAAGATAAAGGTCTGTAGTATCCTTTATGTCTTGCATAATCATATCTAGCTTTCTATTAAGTTCTGCACACTCTAAAAGCTTCTTTCTTAAGTCTTTAGCAATATCATCTGGCAAGTCTTTTTTATACATTAGCCTATGCTCCAATGATGCCCATTGATCCATTGCCATTGTTCTTAGTTGTACTTCTACCTTCATTTGCCTTTTACCTTCTTCTAGGTAGATAGGCACTTCAATTATAAGGTGAAGGCTTCTATATCCACTTTCTTTTGGATTTTTTATATAATCACGCTCTTCAAAAAGAACAACGTCATCATGGTTTAGAATAGATGAGCGAAGCATGTAGATATCTTTTTCAAATGGACAAACAACTCTTACGCCTGCAATGTCGTAGATATTCTCTTCAATTGATTTAAGAGAAATTGGAATCCCCTTTCTTCTTGCTTTATCATATATTTGGTCAATGCTTTTAAGACGCGTAGATATAGATTCAATAGGATTACGGTCATAAGAAAGTGAAAACTGTTCATCCAATACTTTGAACTTTGTTTCAACCTCCATCATTGCACTTCTGTAATAAGAAAGAAGAGCACGAAGTGGATATGTAGAGCTCTCTAATCTAGCTCTCATTTGTTTTTCCATTTTTTGCGTTAACTCTCTCTTCTTTTCTTCAATATCCTTAAGTGAAACAATTTTATCTTGAATCATATAACCTCCTCTTTTAAGAGTAATGAAAACTTTTCAAGAGAAAAGCATAGATTATTTCTTTTTACATAATTTACAGATTTTGTTTAAAAAAAATAAAAAAACTCTTCACAAAACTTTTTCTTAATGATAATCTTTCCTAGTAAGAAAAAGAAATTCGGAGGAAAACAAATATGAAAAAATGGGTTTGTCCAGTTTGCGGATACGTTTATGAGGGAGAGAATCCACCTGAATTCTGTCCAGTATGTAAGGCTCCAGGAAGCAAGTTTAAACTTGTTGAAGAGAAATCTCTTTCTTGGGCTGCAGAGCATGTAGTTGGAGTAGGAAAGATTTTCGGCGACAACGTTCCAGAAGAAGTTAGAAAGGAAATCATCGATGGTCTTAGAGCTAACTTTGAGGGAGAATGCAGTGAAGTAGGTATGTACTTAGCTATGGCTCGTGTTGCTCATAGAGAAGGCTACCCTGAAATTGGTCTTTACTGGGAAAAGGCTGCACATGAAGAAGCTGAGCATGCTGCTAAATTTGCAGAACTTTTAGGTGAAGTAATCACTCCATCTACAAAGAAAAACCTTGAGATGAGAGTTGAGGCTGAGAATGGTGCTACAAACGGAAAGTTCGAACTTGCTAAGCTTGCTAAGCAGTATAATCTTGATGCTATTCACGACACAGTTCACGAAATGGCTAGAGATGAAGCTAGACATGGAAAGGCTTTTGAAGGCTTACTTAAGAGATACTTCTCAGAGAAGAACTAATCATCTTTCATTAAGATTGGACACGGTTGAAAAATCGTGTCTTTTTTTTCTGTTAAAAAATAAAATGAAGAGTTAAGAAAACCCATAACAGGTTGAAATGTGTCCTAAATGAGGTTATTCTTGATTCATATTGACAAAGTGGGACAGATGGTTTTGCCCCTTCTCTCTTTGTATAAAAATGATTATTCCCTTTCAGACTTGTGTCTGGACTAATTGTCAAGGAGGCTCTTTCATGGTGAGAAAAATGAAATCCATGGACGGCAACAACGCAGCAGCTCATGTTAGCTATGCATTCAGTGAAGTTGCCTGTATTTATCCAATCACTCCATCAAGCCCTATGGCTGACTTTGTTGACCAGTGGAGTGCAAATGGCCTGAAGAATATCTTCGGAACTCAGGTTAAGGTTGTTGAAATGCAATCTGAAGCAGGTGCAGCTGGTGCTGTTCACGGTTCTCTTGGAGCTGGTGCACTCACCTCTACTTACACAGCTTCACAGGGACTCTTACTCATGATCCCTAACATGTACAAGATTGCAGCTGAGCAGCTTCCTGCTGTATTCCATGTTTCTGCAAGAACAGTTGCAACTCAGGCATTAAACATCTTCGGTGACCATAGCGACGTAATGGCTTGTAGACAGACAGGTTTTGCTATGCTTTGCGAAGGTAACGTTCAGGAAGTTATGGATCTCTCTCCTGTTGCTCATTTATCAGCAATCACAGGTAAGGTTCCTTTCATCAACTTCTTCGATGGTTTCAGAACATCTCACGAAATTCAGAAGATTGCCGTTTGGGATTATGCTGACTTAAAAGATATGTGCGATATGGATGCTGTTAAAGCATTTAGAGAACATGCTCTTAATCCAGAACACCCACACATGAGAGGATCTCATGAAAATGGTGATATCTTCTTCCAGCACAGAGAAGCTTGCAACAAGTACTATGATGCTCTCCCTGAAGTTGTAGAATCATATATGGCTAAGGTTAATGCTAAGCTTGGCACAGACTATCAGCTATTTAACTATTACGGTGCACCAGATGCAGACAGAGTTATCATTGCAATGGGTTCTATCTGTGATGTTGCAGAAGAAGTCATCGACTACCTCAACGCACATGGCGAAAAGGTTGGTCTCATCAAGGTAAGACTCTATAGACCATTCAAGGCTGACAGACTCATCAAGGCTATCCCAGCAACATGTAAGAAGATTGCTGTCCTCGATAGAACAAAGGAGCCAGGTGCTATTGGTGAACCAATCTATCTTGATGTTATTACAGCTCTTAGTGAAAACGGAATTACAGATCTTAAGGTTATTGGCGGAAGATATGGTCTTGGAAGCAAGGATACTCCTCCAGCATCTGTATTTGCTGTATACAACGAACTTAAGAAGGATAATCCAAAGAGACAGTTCACACTTGGTATCAACGATGATGTTACACATCTCTCTCTTGAAGAAGACAAGAATGCTCCAAACACAGCTGCAGAAGGTACAATCGAATGTAAGTTCTGGGGTCTTGGTGGAGACGGAACAGTTGGTGCTAACAAGAACTCTATTAAGATTATTGGAGACTACACAAATAAGTATGTTCAGGCATACTTCCA
>DHMZ01000016.1:0-17002 GCA_002406055.1 Spirochaetales bacterium UBA4629 | reverse complement strand
CAGGCATACTTCCAGTATGACTCTAAGAAGACTGGTGGTGTAACAATTTCTCACCTCCGCTTTGGTGATAAGCCAATCAGAAGCCCATACTACATCAGCAAGGCTGACTTTGTTGCTTGCCACAACCCAAGCTACGTAACAAAGGGCTTCAAGATGGTTCAGGATGTTAAGCCAAATGGTATCTTCATGATTAACTGTCAGTGGACACTAGAAGAACTTGAACATCACCTCAATGCAGAGGCTAAGCGTTATATCGCAAAGAATAACATTCAGCTCTACACAATCGATGCTATTGACCTTGCTCAGAAGATTGGTATGGGTAAGAGAACAAATACAATTCTTCAGTCAGCATTCTTCACACTTGCAAAGGTTATGCCTCAGGAAGAAGCTATCCAGCACATGAAGGAAAAGGCTACTCAGTCTTACCTCAAAAAGGGTCAGGATATCGTCGACATGAACCACAAGGCAATCGATCTTGGTGCTTCTGCATTTGTTAAGATTGACGTTCCTGCTTCTTGGAAAGATGCTGTTGATGAGAAGAAGGAAGAGAAGCTCGAAGGAAGAGAAGAACTTGTTAAGATGGTTTCTACTATCCTCAACCCTGTTGACAAGATGGATGGCGACAGCCTACCTGTAAGCGCATTTGTTGACCACGTTGACGGACAGTTTGAGCTTGGTGCTGCTGCATACGAGAAGAGAGGCGTTGCTGTTTCTGTTCCTGTTTGGGATAGTGCTAAGTGTATCCAGTGTAACCAGTGTTCTTACGTATGTCCTCACGCAACAATTAGACCATTTGCTCTAACAGAAGAAGAAGCAAAGAATGCTCCAGCAAATGCTAAGATTGTTGATGTTAAGGCTGGTAAGGGAAAGGGAGTATACAAGTTTACTCTTGCTATTTCTCCTCTTGATTGTATGGGTTGTTCTGTTTGTGTATCTGCTTGTCCTACAGGCGCATTGCAGATGACAGCAATGGAAAGCGAACTCAAAGAACAGGATGTCTTCAACTACTGTGTTTCTAAGGTATCTGAAAAGAAGGATATGCAGGACAATACAGTTAAGGGAAGCCAGTTCAAGCAGCCACTTCTTGAGTTCTCTGGTTCATGTGCTGGTTGTGCAGAAACAAGCTATGCTCGCTTAGTAACACAGCTCTTCGGCGACAGAATGTATATTTCTAACGCTACTGGTTGTTCTTCAATTTGGGGTGGTCCTGCTGCAACATCTCCTTATACAACAAATAAGGAAGGAAAAGGACCAGCATGGTGTAACTCACTCTTCGAAGATAACGCTGAACATGGTCTAGGCTTATATATCGGACAGGATAAGATTAGACAGGACCTTGCAGAATTAACAAAGGAAATTATCAGCGAATCTGATAATGAAGATATTAAGGTTGCAGCTCAGACTTGGCTCGACAGTATGGACGATGGAGTAAAGAACCAGGAAGCAACAGAGAACTATGTAAAGGCCCTTGAAAGCTGTAATTGTGATAAGGCTAAGGCTATCCTCGAGAAGAAGGACTATCTCTCTAAAAAGTCTATTTGGATCTTTGGTGGTGATGGTTGGGCTTACGATATTGGTTATGGTGGACTTGATCACGTTATTGCAAGCAAGAAGAATGTAAATATCTTCGTCTTCGATACTGAAGTTTACTCTAACACAGGTGGACAGGCTTCTAAGGCTTCTAACATCGGTCAGGTTGCTCAGTTTGCAGCTGCTGGTAAGGAAATCAAGAAGAAGAGCCTCAGTGAAATTGCTATGCAGTATGGTTATGTATATGTTGCACAGGTTGCTATGGGTGCTAACCCTAACCAGACAATCAAAGCAATCACAGAAGCTGAAGCTTACAATGGACCATCTCTCATTATTGGTTATGCTCCATGTGAAATGCACTCTATTAAGGGTGGTATGGCTAACTGTCAGAAGGAAATGAAGAAGGCTGTTGATTGTGGTTACTGGAACCTCTTCAGATATAACCCAGCAGCAGAGAAGAAGTTCACTCTTGACTCTAAGGCTCCAGCTGGTGGATACCAGGAATTCTTAATGAATGAAGCTAGATACTCTCGTCTAACACGTGAGTTCCCAGAAAGAGCTACATGGCTCTTCAAGGCTAACGAAGACGAAGCTAAGGCAAGATATGAACACTTACAGGACCTTATCAATCTTTATGATAAATAATCTCCTATGAGATAGTTTATGGGCTGTTACCTCATGGTGGCAGCCCTATTTTATTGATAAAAAAATTCCTTCCAAGTTTACTACACCTAGAAGGAAGCAAAAGATAATTTTTATTTAAAACGAGCCACCTCTTCCACCATGGCTTCCACCACTTGAGGAGATGTGAGTCGTAGTATGATGAGGTCTATTTCCACCCATATTATTATCTCTAGGTGGAGCCTTCATAACTCTAGAAACATGAGAATAAAGAAGAATATTCTCGTTTTCGTCTAAGTTAAAAGAATTTGGAACAACATAGTCATCTGCATTATTAACAAGGGCTACATTCTTCATCTTTCTTCTTTCTTTTGACACAACAATAATAGAGACGGTTACACCAACAATCAAAGAAAAAAGAAGAGCCATAGCCCAATCAAATCTTTTTACTTTTACCCCCACTTCTACCCAATCACCATTAGAGTTAAGAGTATGATTTTCATAGCTTTCTCTTGTAGAATCTAGAGTAGCTATCTCAACGTAGGAGGCAAAGTTGGTAAATGCTGTGTAGTATTCACCTTTTGATAGATAAGAAATAACAGGAGAATAGATTTTATCGTCAGAGAGAGCATAATCATCTAGAGCATACATTGCATAGCCAGAGGTTGAGATGTAATAGCTTCTGTCTCCCATATTTAAGAAGAAGATTACTCCATCGTCTCCATAATCTCCATTTTCAAAAATATAGTCTGCAGCCTCCATGTCACCCTTACCATAGGATGAAGTATCTGTCACAATAACAACTGTTAGTGTTGTCTTTTCCTTTACTTCTTCGAGTTTCTTTGTAAGTTCTGCCTTTTCATTTTCGGAAAGAAGATTTGCATTATCTATCAAGAGCGGAGAAGAGAAAAGGAAAACAGAGACTAGTAAAAACACTAGTGTAATTAAAATTTTCTTCATTCTTACCCCCTAAATAAAATAGAACAACAAGCAAAGAAGAAATGTTAGTAGTGCACTAGCCCCGCCAAATAAGCCAATGAGTTTTAACTCTTTGCCCTTATCTATTGGAAGATTTCCGACAAACTTTCCAGTTTGACCATTCATGGCAAAATGGTAATCCTGTCCATTCCATTTTGTATTTAAAAGCCAAACAGGAAGAAGAGCATACTTTACATCTCCATCTGTCATGTTAACATTTTCAGTTTCAACCTTAAGATTTAAAAAATCATTAACAGTTTTTCTGAAATATTTTTCGACAGTACTCTTTGCCTTCTCTATTGCTCTTTTCTTGCAAGTTGAACTATCTACGTCGTATCTGTCAGCTAAAAAGCCTGACAAATAAGCAGTCTGGAATGGAATTAGAGCTGAATAATCGAATGGTGCTAAAGATTCCATAATGTCATCATCAAGCTTCTCACTACCATCTACAGGAATTTTCTGGAACTTAACATCTCCAGAACGCTTTAATAGATAGTAGCTAGTTCTCGTATATGTAAAGCGAGGATCTGACCATACTGTCGTCCTTGTAGCTCTATAAGTAAGGCGACAATTAGCATCAGATGAAAAGAGCCATACAGGAACATACACACCCTTAACTTCCTCTATATGATTATCATCTTGGAATAATGACGGAAGAAGTTTCTTATTCTTCAAATGCTTTTTAAAGCTCTCTATAGCGCTCTTTTTATCATTCTTAAATGGAATAACTAAATCTGGCTTAAGCATGCCAGTAAACTTATCCATCAAGATAACATTGTTAGAGCAATATGGACAAACTGTTGAAGCAAGCGTTTCACTTGTTATAATCTCTCCTCCACATGAGGAGCAAACATAATGGTTTAAACCATCCTCTGTCCACTCCTCTGATGTAGAAGCAAAGTTTTCTTTATCTTGCTGTGATTTCTCTTCGCTTAAAACCTTGTCATACTCTTTTAAGCTTTCAACACTGAATTCACTGTCGCAATATGGACACTTCATGTTCTGTGTTTCAGAGTCAAAGGTAACAGTTCCTCCACAACAAGGACATTTATATTCTTGGACCATCTTATACCTTATCTTCGTCTCCGAACTTATCGCCACACTGAGGGCAGAAACGTGGAGGAGCTGTAGGATCTGTTGGCACATAACCACAGTTAGAACAGCGATACTTTACCTTTTCAGGCTTCTTCTTGCCACACTCTGTACAGAACTTTCCATAGTTTTCTGTTCCACATGAGCAAATCCAACTTGAAGAAGTCTCTTGAGGTCTTTTTTTACCACATTCTGTGCAGAAGGTTCCTTCATTTACAGTTCCACAAGAACAAGTCCATGTATTCTTCTTCTCTTCTTTCTGCTGAGCTTGAGCCTTATCGAAAAGAGAGTTTACATTGACTCCACCCATATTTTGTGCCATTTGCATGCCAACAAAACCATTAAAAGCACCGTTTGCATTGCTAGCAGCAGCTTTTAAAGCATCTGCTTGAGCACCAACCATAGTGCCAGCAGCAATAGATGGATTACTCATCATATATGCTCTCTGAGCAGAAGCTATCATATCAGATATCTCTGGAGGAACAGTTAGAGAACTAATAGCGACAGAAGCAACTGTTAAGCCTCTATCCTTTCCCCACTTCTCACTTAATGCTCTATTGAGCGCATCCTCTAAATCTTTTGTATGATTTACAATTTGGTATGGTCTAAGCTCCATAGCGCTTAAAGCACCAAAAGCTGGCTGTAACGCAGAAATGAATTCACTTTTAAGTTGGCTATCGAGATTATCGCGAGTATAGCGCTCTGTCATATTTCCACAAATGTTTTTGTAGAAAGTCATTGGGTCTGTCATTTTATATGAATAGACACCAGAACAACGAACAGAAGCATCCAAGTCTAAATTAAGCTTTGAATCAACAACTCTAAAAGGAACAGGATTAGCAGTCCCAAATTTGTTATCGATTATCTCTTTAGTGTTAAAGTAGTAAACTCTTTGGTCTGTAGCTTCGTCACCGCCATAGGTAAACCTCTTACCCATTGTTTTGAAAACATTTACCAGTCCTGAGCCAAGAGAACCTGTAAAAATACTTGGTTCAGATGATGAATCGAATGTAAATCTTCCAGGTTCAGCGCAGAACTCAACAATCTTTCCATTATCAACAATCATCATGCACTGGCCATCGGCAACAACGATTCCTGATCCATTTGAAATTACGTTGTCACTTCCTTTTTTGTTCGACGAACGGCTACTACTATGTTTTTGTCCCTTTACTGCAAGGGTATTAGAATCTAAAGAATCACAATAAAAATACTCTTTCCATTGATCAGCAAGTGTTCCGCCTGCTGCACCTAAAAATGCTTTAATTAGTCCCATAAGACCTCCTTAGATGGTGTAAGAATACCATAAAATAAGAATAGAAGTATAAAATTTATTATTTTTTTATCGAAATAAAATATACCATTTAATTCTCTGAAAAGGACCTAAAGCGTTGTATTTGAAAGCGCCAAAAATTTCTTATCAGACTGAATTGAGTTTGTCACAAATTTTCCATCTTTAAAGAGAGCATAAGTTGTAACAGGAGATGGTAGATTTTGCGCTTCTTTTAGCGTTGTAACATGAATTACCTTCAAAGGTATATTATGCTCTTTGGCTACCTCTTGTACTCTTGGAACCCAATAGTATGTGAATGGACATTGGTCTGTATAGCAAAGAACAAAACCATCTTCTTCTACCTTTGGGTGTTTTGCTCTTTCTTTAAAAGAAGGGATAACTTCGCCCTCTTTGAAAGGAAAGTACATAAGAGAAATACCACAATCTGAGGTGTCAGCTACTTTGAAGCCTTTGTATGATAAATACTTTGGGTCTGCTAAAAACTCTTTTTTCCTTCCAACAGAGGAAAGAATGCAAAGTCCTTTCTTGCCCTGCGCTTTTGCATCTCTAATGCATTCTGAAAGAAGATCATTAGAGTATCCATGACCTTTAAATGAACCAGAAACCCAAAGACAGTTTATATAAATATAACCATCAGCGTTTATTGTAGCCCAAGCATTTTCTGCAGGAATGTATTCAATAAAGCACTTGCCCCGCTCCGTGCTTCGATAAAATACAAGCCCTTCGGAAAAACGTTTCTTAAGCCACTCTTTTTTCGTAATGCTTTGCTTTCCTGACATAGCACAGCAAATATGCTCGCTGTCGACATTTTCTTCTGTAATTCTAATGTAAGTCAAAATAAGCTCCTTTGAGGCTTCTATCGTAGCAAACTTTTTTTGTTTATGTGGTTTTTTCTTTTCTAATTCGACATAATGAAGAAATGAAAGTTACATTTATTGGCAACGGAAATGCGCAAGCAACAAAGCTCTATAACACTTGCCTTTTTTTAGAGAATAACGGAGAAGGAATGCTCGTTGATGGTGGAGGTGGAAATACTATCCTCTCATTATTAGAGAAAAACAATATTCCTTTAAACAGTATTAACCATCTCTTTTTAACCCATGCTCATATAGACCACCTACTTGGTGCTATTTGGATAATAAGACGTATTGGTGAAGAGATTAATAAAGGAAATTACAAAACTAATCTAGTTGTTCATGCTCATAAGGAACTCTTAGATTTAGTTGTCTATTTTACCAAAGAGACCTTAGCAAAAAAGATTACCTCTCTTTATCAAAATAGAATAATTTTGGAAGAAAATAGGGATAGAGAAAGCTTTGAAGCCCTTGGTGGAACTATTACACCCTTCGATATTCACTCAACTAAGCTTAAACAATTCGGCTTTGTTTTTGATTGGGACGGAAAAAGATTTGTCGACGCAGGAGACGAACCACTTTCGACCGAATGTGTGAGCCTTGCAAAAGACGCAGATGCATTAACACTTGAAGCATTCTGTCTATATGAAGATAGAGATATCTTTCACCCATATGAGAAAAACCATAGTACTGTCAAAGACAATGCAATGCTTGCACAGGAAGAAGGAGTAAAAAAGCTTTTCTTATATCATACAGAAGATAGAACAGATATCTCAACAAGACAAAAAAGGTATGAAGAGGAAGCAAAGAGGTACTACACAGGAGAAGTTCACGTTCCTAACGATGGCGACAGCTTCATCTTGTAGAAGAGACAAATTCTTTTACGCTTTCAATATAAAGCTTATTGTCGACCATGTAACTCAGAGCATGGTCTGCACCTTCTACTTCAACAAGCTTTACTATATCTTCATTTGCATTATAAATCTCTTCACTCATCGTATATGGAACAAGGTTATCCTTTGTTCCATGTATTATTAAAATAGGAATACTAGTGTTCCTTACACTCTCCACAGCACCTTCTCTTGTAAGATGGAATGCTCCCCAAATGGAGCTAGAGGCTTTTACAAGAGGGTAAAAAAGCCAATGCGGAAAATGCTTTTTAGCCATAACGCTTTCGATAATCGAGAGAGAAGATGTATATGGGCAATCAGCAATAATGCCACGAACATTATTTCCTGAGAGAGACGATGCCACAGTCAAAACTGTATGAGCTCCCATAGATACACCCATAAGGTAGATGCTAGCATTCTCCCCTTTTCTCTTTTTTACATATTCAACCCAATCTAATATGTCATTCTTCTCTTTTACGCCAAATGTTACAGTGTGTCCTTCACTTCCCATACAACCTCGTTCTGAGATAAGAAGCAATGACATATCTAAGGACGAAAGAAGCTTTGAGCCTCCACAAAAATCACGGATGCTCGTACCTCTATAGCCATGAGCACATATTGCAATTGGGGTGTCTTTATTTTCGCTTTCGTAGTATCGAGCCTCTAACTTCAGGCCATCTCGACTTTTTATATAGACCATCTCACACTTTTTTGCTAATAACTCTTTTATTAAATCATTTGTCTCTTTGCTGTACTTAGCATAATTAGGTCCGCTCATTGGTCGCATTACATCATTTTGGTTCTTTACGGGAGTATAAAAAACAAAAAAGTAAATAATGAGAGTCGAAAGCAAAAAAAGAAAAGCAAAAACAGCTAAAACAATCAAGAATACCATGGTTATTCCTCTAGAGAAAAGGCAAATGAAAGGAATAGACCACTCTCTCTCACGTATTTAAGAGTTACGCTTGCCTTTCCACCAATAGTAGAAAAATAACCAATTACAGGCGATAAAGCAAGCGAAAGCGAAAGCTTATATTCTTCGCTCCAAGCCTGTGTATTTGTATTAAAGTTAAAGTTAAGATCTCCTGAAAAATCTAAATTACGCAAATATATAGAAAGAGGAACTATAGCTTTCTGTATCTCATACGTTAAGAATGTAACATTGCCTCCCATTTCGATTATTGGCTTATCTATTCCAATTAAGCTAAAGCGTAAACTCAGTGGCCAAGAGACAGAATAATTAGGCTCTGAATAAAGTGGAAGCAAGCGTGGAAGAATTAGGCCTACAGAGAATGTAGGTGTTAAGTTATATAGTTCAATCTTTGACCAATAGCCAAAATAATCATAGCGACCAATTCCGCCTTTATATGCATTTTGATAATAAAATGCAAAATAGTTTGCCCAAGATACTGTACTATCATATCCAATTAAGCCAACAGTATCAGAAAAGGTAAAATAGTGGTTATAGGAATGAAGATCATATTTATATTTCAAAGACAAATCTATTTCATAGAGAAGTTTATTATTGTTTAAAACGCCTAAAGTAGAAATCTTGAAGATATCACGATAGCTGTAAGATGCAAAGCCAAAAGGATTCTTTCTTTCAAGGCTATAGCCTGAAGATAAAAGAACTGTATGTTCCTCTGTTGGGTCTTCAGTAACAAATGCCAAGCCAAGGCCACTAGGTTGACTAATAAACTTATTGTCACTAAACGCCAAAGGAAAAAGAGTTCCTCTTGTCATGTATTTTAATGGAAAATAATCTCGTTTATTTTCAACTGTTTTCTTCTCATCTTTTTCCGTTATTCTCTCACGTTTTTCAGCTTTTCCCTCTTGGGTAAAACTTAAAGAGGAGTAATCTAAAACGCTAAGTGTACTGCCACTAAAAAATGACGAAACAAAATAGACCTTATCTTTAAGCTTTACTGGACTATTTACTCCACCAACATAGTTTTCATCACTTAGTTTGTATAGCCACTCGCCTTCTTCTTCTCTTATCTCGCCATATTTTACAAAGCTTCTAATATCTCTTTTATCGACAAAAGAAAAAGAGAGAGATGAGTCACTATTAAGAGAAAGAGAAAATAGACCTATATTAGATGGGAGAATGAGTTTTTCAAGCGTGAAAGAGTCGAGGTTGAGAATAACAATAGAGACCTTTCCATCTTCTCCTAAAAGGAATGCGACTCTATTATTTGGTAGCGCTACAAAATCATCAGCACTAATATTTCTTCCAAGCTCTATATACCCTAGCTCTTCCTTTTGGGGAAGTGAATATAAAGAAAGGTAGAAGGCCCTATCTTTCTCATTTAAAAGCAAAACTTCTTCATCTGAAAGAAGAAGGCCTGAGTAATAGGAATTAAAAACAATTTTACTTTTTCCGCTGAGTTCTCTTATCTCAACTCTCCTCTCTTTCTCTCCTACATATGGCGAAAGATAATAGCTTTGAGAGAAAGATAAAGCATCATCAGAAGATGAAGAAATATCTATTTTTTCAAGAGATTCTCCATCTCTAAGTCTGTACAAACAGGAAGAAGATGTGTCTTTTAAATACAATTCGCCTTCATATATTGTAAGCTCTTTAAAGCTTCCATATTCAGATATTATTCTTGGAACTATTACGCTTTTATCTGTGTATAGGGATGCAATAAAATCGCTCCATAAAGAGGAGAGAGAGGAACCAAAAACAGAAGAAAAAACCGACTCTACTGTTCCTAGAGGGAAAAGATAGCACTTTTTTACAAAGCTAGTGACATAATCTAAGCCAAATCTATCTTTTAAATAAGAGAGAAAAGAAGCACCAAGAATATATGAAAGATTACCATTTGGCGTAGTGTCTCTTGAGCCAGCAATATCTTTATATGAAAGATCTATATTTTCTAAGGCAACGCTATTAAGAAGAGCTAGGGAATATGGATCATTTAAGCGTCCTTCTCCATTTGAGCTCTCCATTAAAACAGCTATGCCCTCAACAAAAGACTTGTTCATATATAAGTTACCAGGAACAAAGGAGTCACCAAAAACTTTAGTGAGGATGTTTACGCCTTCGCTCTTAATGCTCTGAGTAAAGGAATGAGTCAGTTCATGGAAGAATGTTAGTTCTAGTGGAGAAGCGCTATTAGATAAAAAGTATGATGGCGTTGCTGTCACAAATAAGACAATATGATTTGATGGATAGAGAGAAGAATATGCGTTGTAGCTTTTATATTCATCTGTTAAATAGACAGGAATCTTTACATTTGGATCAATGGAAAATAGCTTAACAAGAAGAGAGTAATAACTCTCTGCTTTTTCTATAACTTCTTTTGCACTCTCCTCTGTATTTTCAGAGAAAATAAATGAAAAATGCTCAGTCTCAAAAGAATACTTAGACTTTGAAAACAATGCACTAGAGAAGCATGCTAAAAATAATAAGAACAGCCCTATCCTTTTCATAGGATTATTATCTAATAAGAAATAGTTTTCTTCTACTGACATAGTTTTATTAATTGTCTAAGATTCAACTATGATTTTCGATTCTCATTTTCATTTACTCACAATGTATGAAAAAAAGATGGATTTGACACTTCCTGAGCATTTTATGGGACTTGAGTGTGGAACAGTTCCACATGACGCAGAAGAGCGAATAAAACTTGTTGGAAATAATAGCGATATTTATCTTTCAATTGGAGCAGGCCCCTGGTGCACAGGTAAAGGCAAGAAAGTGGAATCTATTATTTCTTCTCTTTCTCAAGATATTTTGAAGTATGGCGCAGATGCAATCGGCGAATGTGGGTTCGATAATCATTGGAAAGATTATGGAAAAATGAATGAGCAACTTGAGCTATTTATTCGTCAAAAGGAGCTTTCTGATTCTCTCAATGTTCCTCTAATAATACATTCACGAGAAGCTGATGATGTATTGATAGAAAATATTAAATACATCGACGAGAGAACAATAATGCATTGCTTCTCTTCTTCCAAAGAAATAATGTATAAACTCTTAGATCGTGGTGCTTATATATCATTTGCAGGAAATGTGACATACAAGCAAAACTATATGATCAAAGAGGCAGCAAAGGAATGTCCACTCTCTCGCATTCTTTATGAAACAGATTCTCCATACCTTACTCCAGTACCTAAGAGAGGCGAACTCAATAAAATGGAGAATACAGAGTACACTCTGTCTTTCATAGCAAATGAGAAAAAGATAGACAGAGAGATTATAAAAGAAAATGCTATCAAAAACTTTCTAACTTTAATGAAGAACAGAAAAAGTATAGTAAAAAGAGATACTACCTCCCTTTAAATACTCACTAATTATCTTTTTCCAATCATAGTGGAGAGAAATAAGGCTATCTAGCGAAACAAAACTAGCACCATAAATTTCGTTAAGAACAATCTTTGATTTAGTACTTCGTAGCGCTTCTCTAGAACTTTCTGGAGTAAGTGCTAGGACACCGTAATATTTGTCTAGGCTATTAACTATTTCGTCTTTATTTACAACAGATACTCTATTTGAATATGTTAGTTTATCTAAATTTTGATACTCAGAAATAAGAGAGGAAAGAGTAGCAAATACCTCTTCATCATCCTCTTCATATAGCGCAACAAATGTTCTATCTGGGAAAGACGCTAAAATGGTTTTCCACATATTAGGGCCTTCTTTTTCTGCCCCTATAACCCTTCCCTCTTTGTCTTTAATTAAAAAATATGGGGCAACTTCTCCATCATCAAGTACAGAAAGAGGAGCATAGATATATAAGTCTACGCTTTTTATTTTCTCTAATAATGATTTCTCCTCACCTTTTCTTTCAATGCAAAAATAGCCGTTATTTAACAGTGGTGGATGATAAAAACGCGAATAATACTCATCAAGGGAAGTTGGATAGACAAAAACAACTAAACGAAATGAAAAAAAGATAGCCACTAAAGCTACAAGTAGAACTGAAATTAATAGTACAAGAAAAAACTTTCTTTTTTTCATAAATCAATGATAAATCAAAAAAAACTCATACTCAACATTTAATGGCCATTTGGCTAGATATAAAATAAACAAAAAAAGCACCCACCACTAATAAAATAGTGATAGATGCAATTAATTAATTTAATGTCGATAACTATTTTTTATGACAGCAATGATGCTCTTCTTCATTCATTGCTTTGTCTTCTGCGGAAATAACTTCTTCTACAGATTTTTCCTCAACTTTTTCTTCCTTATGCATTTTATCGCTACATTTACACTCATCCATGCGCTTTTCTTCTCTGTCTCTTTCATCTAGAGCCTTTGATACATCTTTAGCAAGTTTTTCTTCTCTCTTTTCTTCTTCTTTAAGAGCCTTATCGACATCTTTCATTGTGCTTTTCATCACATTTTCCTCCAAAATCAAAATTTATATTTTTTCCAAAGAGAAGGAACACTACCTTCCTTCGGAACTATTTATTGCCCTATCTTCTTCCTCAATAATTTTTTTGACAGCGTTTTCTTCGTCCTTTTCATCTGCCATAAGTTCAGACTCATGACTTACCTTCATTGCATCCTTTAATCCTTCACCATCTGCAATAAGCTCGCTAGCCATGATATCTTCATCAACTTCATCAGCTACTTCATTGTGATCTCTTGACTTAAGAGTATGGGAGATTTCTCTAGCAAGTCTCTCCTCTCTCTTTTCTTCTTCTTTAAGAGCCTTATCGACATCTTTCATTGTTTCTTTCATAATTTAACCCGGAAATTAACTTTTCCATCTACTCTGAAAATAATCCAATTTCTAAAATAGTCAATACTTTTGATACCAATGTTTTATAGATATTTTTTCTATTTGTTAAAACAAATTATTTTGCATTTATAAAAGGTTTAGGCTAAAAAAGAATGTCGAAAAGTTGACTATAGAAGAAATAATCGCTAAATTAATAGCGACTTTCGTATAGGAGGCAAAAAATGACAAGTTATAAAGAATTGGGTCTTGTTAATACAAGAGACATGTTTGCTAAAGCTATTAAGGGTGGCTATGCTATTCCTGCTTACAACTTCAACAATATGGAACAGATGCAGGCTATAGTCCAGGCATGCGTTGAAACAAAGAGCCCTGTTATTATGCAGGTTTCTAGAGGCGCTAGAGATTACGCAAATATTAATCTATTGAGAAACATGGCACGTGGTGTTGTCGAATATGCTCACGAGCTTGGTTGTGATATTCCTATCACATTACATCTTGACCATGGTGATTCTTTCCAGACATGTAAGGATTGTATCGACAATGGTTTCTCTTCTGTCATGATTGATGGATCTTCCCTTCCTTATGATGAAAACGTTAAGCTCACAAGACAGGTTGTAGAGTATGCTCATCAGTTTGATGTAACAGTAGAAGGAGAACTTGGTGTTCTTGCAGGTATTGAAGATGAAGTAAGTGCAGCTCAGTCTCACTATACACGCCCAGAAGAAGTTGAAGATTTCGTTTCAAAAACAGGCGTTGACTCACTTGCTATTAGTGTTGGTACATCTCATGGTGCTTATAAGTTTACTCCAGAACAGTGCACAAGAAATGCTGATGGTGTTCTAGTTCCACCAGAGTTACGTTTCGACATCCTTAAAGAAATTGAAAAGAGACTTCCTGGCTTCCCAATCGTTCTTCATGGCTCATCAAGTGTTCCACAGGAATATGTTAAGATGATTAACGAGCATGGTGGAAAGCTTAAGGACAGCGTAGGTATTCCTGAAGAGCAGCTCAGAAAGGCAGCTAAAAGTGCTGTATGTAAGATTAACATCGACTCTGATGGCAGACTTGCTATGACAGCAACAATTAGAAGAATCTTCGATGAAAAGCCAGCTGAATTTGACCCAAGAAAGTACCTTGGACCAGCTAGAGATGAACTCAAGAAGATGTATATCCATAAGAATATCGAAGTCCTTGGTTCAGCAGGACATGCTTTGGACTGATTGTCTAACATATAGAACATAACCTCTACTGCAAAAAGGTAGAGGTTTTTGTTTGTAAGTAATTATTCTATTTTTCGTAGAGAATCCCAGAAAGAGAAATGATGTATGTTTCTTTTCCATCACTCATGTTCATTTTTGCACTTAAAGATAAAGTTGAACTATTAACGAGACGAAAAACAGCTGTTCCAGAAACATTATAGACAATTCCATTTGTTGAAGTGCTATATTCTACTTGCAGAGTATAAGTATTAGAAGTTGCTGTAGCACTATATTTAGTACCTGCTGGAAGATTCTCTCTATCAAGTTCTCCACTTTCAGGAATTGCGATGGTAATAGGTTCATCTCCTGAAATGGTTATACCGTTTAAAAGAATAGAAGCAGTACCACTCCAAACCTTACCCCTCATTTTCACAGGAGCTTTGTCGACAATATTGGTCGAAGCATTACAAGCAACCAACATAACCAAAAAAACAGCTAGAATTAATAAAAAAGTTTTCTTCATTTTCTACCCCTTATTAATTAGCTAGCACATCTTTTTGGATAAATAAAAAGTTATTCTAAAATTTTTATTGTTCTTATCGGCTCAATAGGTATTTGAATGTATTCATTATCAACACAAAGCTCTATCCACTCGTCTGTGTAGTCCGAAAATACTCCATTTAAAGCATCTCCAGAGAAAGACGAAACTAACACACTCTTCCCCATAAAATCATCAAAATCAAATAGCCATTTTTCCATAATAAACTCCCCTAAAAGTCTATAACTCACAAAAAATATAAACAAGATGAAAAATTTTATAAAATAATCTCTTATATAATAATATCCTCATTTGACAGTGTGGTTTTCTTAGTGCTAATCTTTTCTAAGTCTAATTAGACAAATCTTTAATTATATTTTGCATTTTGCCTACAAAGGAGAGTAATGGCTACAAAAGATTTAAGGATCAATCGCCAGATTAGGGCGAGAGAAGTCTTTCTGATTGATGAAAGTGGTAATCAGAGAGGAGTAATGAACACTTTCGATGCTTTAAGGATTGCTGAAGAAGCAGGACTAGATTTAGTTGAGGTTTCTCCAATGGCTAACCCTCCAGTATGTAAGGTACTTGATTTTGGAAAGTATAGATACGAACTCGAGAAGAAGCAGAAGGAAGCGAAAAAGAATCAGGTTGTAACTAAACTCAAAGAAGTTAGAATGCAATCAAAGATTGCAGATAATGACATCAATACAAAGAGTAAAGCAATAGCAGAATTCTTGAGCGAAGGAAACAAAGTTAAGGTATCTATCAGATTCAAAGGTAGAACCATGACTCATCCAGAACTTGGTAAAGATGTCTTAGACACAATTCTTGTTAAGTTAACAGAGATGGAATGCCCTTTTAACCTTGACAAGACAGCCTTCATGGAAGGTAAAATGATGAGTATAATGCTATCACCATCAAAGAGCTCAAAACAGAAGAGCAAGCAGACTGTGGTAGAAGAAAAAGATAAAGAGTAATTCACTCCCGTATGGGATTGAAATAAAAGTAGCTTCCAGGGTTCTTGTTCCTGGCGGTGCTAGAGGAGGGCAATATGCCTAAGATGAAAACAAGAAAGAGCGCAGCAAAGCGCTACAAGGTCACCGGAACTGGTAAGGTCATGATCAAAAAGCAGGGATCTCGCCATATTCTCACAAAGAAGAGCTCAAAGAGAAAGATGAATCTTCGTCATCTCGGAGTTCTTGCCGATGTTGAAGCAAAGAGAGCAAAAGAAATGCTCCCTTACGCTTAATTAAGGAGGAGAGATTATGCCAAGAGCAGTTGACGGAACCAAGAGAAAGGACAGAAGAAAGAAAATTCTCGACCAGGCTAAAGGCTACTATGGTCGCAGAAGCACCAACCACAGAATTGCTAAGGACGCAGTCGCTAAGGCTGGCCAGTATGCATATCGTGGCAGAAAAGAAAAGAAGCGTGACTTCAGAAAGCTTTGGATTAGCAGAATTAGTGCTGCAGTTCAGGCTGAGGGTCTTAACTACTCTCAGTTCATGCATGGCTTAAAGCTTGCTAATATCGAGCTTAACAGAAAGGCACTTTCTAACATGGCTATTGAAGACAAGGCTGCATTCTCAGCTCTTGTTGGTCAAGTAAAGAAGGCTCTCGCCTAAGGAGGAAAAATGGAGCGTATTAGCAGAAGTGAACTCGTAGCTTTAAGATTAAAGAAAGCAGCAGGTGCGCTTAAGACACTTACTGAGGAAATCGAAGAGCTAAAACAAAGACTGTCATTAGTCGAAATCCATAATAAGGAATTACAAGATCTTATCGACAGAATTGGAGAAAGCTCTGCCGCTCTTGCATCTTCTATTAGTCAGTCTCTTGAAGGTCTTGATGAACATATCGACTTCATCGCAAATGAAGATGAGAATAGCGAAATTGCTTCAGCAGAAGATTTTGCATCATCAGGTTCAACAGAAGACGTGGACTTCGATTTCTGATTTGTCCAAAACTAAAGATGGAGGTTTTAAAGCCTCCATTTTTTATTTCCCCACACCATCCTTTGACAAGATAAAAAAACTTACCCTACAATAATTGTAAGAAACCACAAAGGTAGCAAAGAAAGATGAAGAAATTACCAGTCGGTATTGATAGTTTTAAAAAACTAAGAGAAGAAGACTTCTACTATATTGACAAAACAAATCTAATAAAAGACTTACTTGAGAATTGGTCAGAAGTGAACCTATTCACTCGACCTCGCCGCTTTGGCAAAACACTCAATATGAGCATGCTTAAATCTTTCTTTTCTATCGGTGCTGACCCTTCACTCTTTAGTGGCCTAAACATAAGCAGAGAAAAAGAACT
>DHMZ01000136.1 GCA_002406055.1 Spirochaetales bacterium UBA4629 | reverse complement strand
GAAAGCACATAAAGAGCTCGAGGAGAAAAATAAGACTATCGAGACTCTTATGAAGAAGATTGGAGAAAAGGAGCTCGAGGTTGAACTTTAAAAAAAAAGACAATGCGCTTCGACAAGAAGAGCTCTGGAAGCTTGTAAATCCTGAGTACGGACTGATCGTACAGCGGCAGTGAAGGCTTCTTGAAATATCTACATCGACTTACTACTACAATGTGAACCACAGTGATGAGGTCGAAATGAGGAAAGCTGAGAAGCTAAAGAAAACAGATGAGAGAGCTCATGTGGTGATGGAGAAATGGACAGAGTACCCTGCTATGGGCTACAGAAAGCTCTCTTTTACACTGAGAAGGGAAAGTCATGACTGGGCTACAGAAAGAGCAGTAAGGACTATCTATGAAATTCTTGGGATAAAAGGACTTGTACCAGTATTCAAGACCACTCGAGCGTCTAAGCATCCCTATGGGAAGTACCCATACCTTCTGAGGAATAAGGTTATTCAGTTTTCCAATCAGGTATGGGCTACTGATATAACTTACATTCGCACTGATGACTGCATGTTGTACTTCACAGCTGTGATAGACCTGTATAGTAGGAAGATTCTCGCATGGCGACTGTCTGACACCATGGAGGTGGGGTTCTGCATAGATGCAGAGAATGAGGCTATAGCAAGATATGGCATTCCCTCCATATTCAACTGTGACCAGGGCTCCCAGTATACTAGTAAGGAGTTCATAACACTCCTTGAGAGCTACAACATCTGTATAAGTATGGATGGTAGAGCAAGGTGTCTGGATAACATATTTGTTGAGAGAACTTGGAGAACACTAAAATATGAATGGGTGTTTCTTAAGGACTACAGGACAAAAGATGAAATGGAAGAAGGACTTGTAGAATTTGTCGAGTACTTCAATGAAAAGAGGCTACATGAAGGTCTGGGATACCAGACACCGAATGAAGTATATGAAGCGGGTTGCTTCCCTAATATTAATAATGATATAGAGGAGCAAATAGAACAGAAAAAAATAACAGCATAATTCGTTATTTTCTTCAATTATGTATTGACATATGTCTTAGCATACTATCTACATTCCCCTCTTCCTGAATAAGCATTCTCTTTTTCCAAAATTAACAGGTTGGAACTTGTAAATATAGAGAGCGACCTTGACCATCTTCACCTTTACTTCTCATCGCTACCACAGATAAGACTTTCTGACTTAATTAACAACTATAAAACTGTAAGAGCTCGCTTAATTAGAAAAGAATCTTCCTCAGAGTTATCTCCTTATTATCGCAAACCTTATTTCTGGTCACGTTCCTACTTTGTCTCATCGATTGGAGACATTGATGATAAAACAATTAGAACATAAACGACGATTAGTATTCTTTTTAACTCCACCCAAGATTTTCTCTGGATGGAGAATGCGAAGGATAAGTGATCAATAAATCCGCCAAGCTGTACTCTCCTCTTGGAATATTAGCTGTCCTGCAATATTCATGAATTGCATCAACCAATTTATGTGGTTCACTAAAGTAGTCCCTTACAAATTCGTAGGACTTCACGTTATGCATTTTCAAATCTACTTTACAAAAATCACTCGGTTTTTTTCCGGAACGCTTAAATTTATCATACATACCTTCACTGTGAATTATCAACATTTCGATCTCAGGTGCCGTAATGACGTTTAGCACATCAATTTTATGTTCATATGCCTTGCTAAGACGAAATTCCTCACGCCTCGAATCCAGAATTCTAATAATTGAAATCTGCGAATCAAATCCCTTCCTCAAATATTGTTCTTCAAATCTTTTTGCGTTTCGGCAACGGATAACCTTCTCATCTAGCATTTCATCTCTTGAAAAAATCACCAGGCCATTATCTACCAATAGATCAATGATTGCTGCTTCTGCCGCCCCCTCACAGATACATGCCTTGTACTTTGCCAGTTCCATATTTCCGCCTTCTTAGTTTACAGACGCAGAAAGACTTTTCTTCAAGCGAATATAGGCCTCATATACTGGAGTTGTTCCCTCAAGGAAACCACTCTGGTATGCATCGCTTTTTTTGATATCGTTTCTCTTTAGAATATTGCTTAGATTATCTAAAGTGATACCATTTCTATTTCTCACAATATTGATTGCATCATTGCGATCATATTCATCCAAAATTTCAGGATAATGAGTTGTAAAAATCAATACGCCACCTTTTTTATTCAATCGTGTGTCCATAAAGAACCTAATTAAAGTCATTACAATTTCTTTATTAAAATGATTTTCTATCTCGTCAACCAAAAGATATCCACCAGATCTAAGTACCTCTTTAACCATTGAAAAAGTTACAATGCCTTTTATTGTGCCAGAAGACAGGTATCTTTCCAATTCTTGTGCATTATTCAAAATTATTTCATCTTCATCATAGAATTTCAGATGAATTATCTGCTTCGTTTCATTACGTTCAAAACAGAGTTTTTCAATCGTTGGATCAAGAAATGCAATAACATCTATCGGGATATCTTCTGTAAATGGCAGAACATTTACATTTGTATAAGAAAGAAGGCTACATATATCTAGACTATCGTTAGCCTTCTTATTGTGCGCAATAACAAAACTGACATCATCTGGCAAGTACAATTCATCTGCATTGCGTACAGAAACAGGTGTCATCTCGCTAAAATCAGTAAGATACTTCTTGCTTTTAACGCTTTGCAGTGGCTTTTCCCACAACTTCTCATTTAAAATATAATATGTGTACTCTCCATTTTTTCCTTTTCTGGATGCAATTTCTGTTTCAAGACAGCATACATTTTGCTCTTTATCCATAAAAAAGGTGTTGAAAACAGCTTTTTCCGTGGCTCCTAGAATCGTTCTTGCTTCTACATGGTTAATTGGCTCATTATTCAAAATGCTAAGGGTCAATTGAATCACCTTTAGTACAGAGGTCTTACCAGATGCGTTAATTCCGATAAATGCATTCGTCATATGCAAATATATATTCTGCCCCAAGCTAAAGAGGTTTTTCTTATCTTCATCTCGAACGCGCTGCTGCGCATAAAATATCAGATCCAGTTCCTGTTTAAACAACGGTAAACCGTTTGCCACAATACGAAGCACCTTCATAAACCATCCTCCGTTAAAAACGCTTTTTCCGTTTTTATTTGTTCTTTTGCTTATTGTAACTAAGTTCTCAAAAAAATATCAACCGAAAAGTCGTTTTTATATTTCGTGTTCGCTTGCAGATCTAATATTTCTGCTTGCTTCAAGCTAGAACATCCTGCAATCTTTTCAAATGAGAGAACGCCATCCTGCAGTATCCACTTTGCCCGTTCGATTAATTGCTCATGCACCTTTTCTCTTATGTAATCTTCGTAGAGCTCGTTCAAATGGAACACGTCGTTCCTCATCTTTATCCCACAAAACATTTGGCTGCTAAAATTTTCCGGTTTTTAAAGTGATGTATGCAACAAAGTTCTTGATTTTTAAGGTTTAGTTTATGACAAAATTCCATCATCTCTATCTTTAGCTTGTAGTAGTCAATGAAAGTAGACAAAAAAAAGAAAAAAAAAGAAAAAAAAAAGAGGCTTCATGTA
>DHMZ01000027.1 GCA_002406055.1 Spirochaetales bacterium UBA4629 | reverse complement strand
AAGGAAAATCCTAATGTAATAGTAATCGATAGATTCTTTCCGTCTACAAAGCTTTGCCCTGTATGTGGTACTGTTAAAGACGATATAACACTGAAAGACAGAACGTATATCTGTCCTAAGTGTGGTTACAGAGAAGACCGAGATGTAAAGGCCGCAAAAACAATCCTACTTGCAGGTTTAGGACAAATAACCTGCACTTGTGTGGAACGCACGAGTACTCCAGTGGAGAGAGCGTCAGACTCTGTTGTCAAAAGGCGACAGAGCAGACTCGAAAAGCTATCTAATGATAGAAGGAAACTGGAAGCCTCTCCCTTAACTTGTTAGGATGAGGTAGTTCACTTTGTAAGAAGTAGGCCATCATTCGCCATTGCGCTTCCACTAGAACGAGAGAACATATCCATTAGATCAGGGACTGTGAGATGCTTCTTCTCCTCCCCTGATATATCTACTACGATACGACCTCTATCTAACATGATGAGTCTATTTCCATGTGTTATAGCATCTTTCATGTTATGCGTGACCATCATTGTTGTAAGCTTATTTTCTTCAACTATTTTATCTGAAAGATTAAGAACCTTCTCTGCTGTTTTTGGATCCAAAGCAGCAGTATGTTCGTCAAGAAGAAGTAGTTTTGGCTTTTTAAGTGTTGCCATAAGAAGCGTTAGTGCCTGTCTCTGTCCCCCAGAAAGAAGACCAACTTTTGTAGTTAATCTGTCCTCTAAGCCAAGGTTAAGAGTCTTAAGTGCATTGTAATAAAGCTCCCTTTCACTCTCACTTATTCCCCATTTAAGGCCTCTTTTTTGGCCTCTTCTATAGGCAAGTGCCATGTTCTCTTCAATTAACATGTTAGGGGTTGTTCCCATCATTGGGTCCTGGAAAACACGACCTAGCATACTTGCCCTTTTGTAGTCTGGCCAATATGTAATATCTACACCATCGGCAATAATGGAACCACTATCTACAAGAAAAACTCCAGCTATTGCATTAAGAAGCGTAGATTTACCTGCTCCATTACCACCAATGAGAGTTACAAAGTCACCATCCTTAAGTGTTAAGCTAATTCCATCGAGTGCAACTTTTGCATTTACTGTGTCTTTGTTGAATGTTTTATGTAAATCTCTAAGCTCAAGCATTTTTTACACTCCTTCTACCTTTCTTCTGTCCAATAGACTTTTTCCAGTACGGAATAGCTAAAAAGAGTCCAACAATTAATGCTGTTATGAGTTTCAAATCATTTGTATTCAAGCCAAACTGGAGCGTAATCTGAATTACAATGTAATAAACAACAGCACCTAAAACTACAAAGATAAGAGTTCCAGCAAAGTTATGTTTTATCTTTCCAAAAACACCTTCTCCAATAACGACAGCTGCAAGGCCTATAACGATTGCTCCTCGTCCCATATTTACATCTACAGATCCTTGATACTGAGCAACAAGTGCTCCTGAGAGAGCAACTAATGCATTCGAAAGCATAAGACCAAGAATAATGTCATTATCTGGATTTATGCCTTGAGCTCTAGCCATATTCTTATTAGAGCCTGTTGCTCTTATTGAGCATCCTTTCTCCGTTCCAAAGAACCAATAGAGGAAAGCTATTAAAAGAGCAAGAAGAATTAAGATTAAAAAAATAGGATTATTTAAAGAAAGCGATCTTACATAACGCTGAGAAACAAGGAGGTTATATTTATCAACACTTACGGGCTGATTAGACTTTCCTCCCATTATCCTGAGATTAACTGAATAAAGTGCAAGTTGGGATAGAATTCCTGATAGGATTGCAGGAATACCACACTTAGTATGCAACAGAGCAGTAGCAAGGCCCGTCAATGCACCTACAAGAAGTGCACAAAGAAGAGCTAAATATGCACTATGGCCCATACGTATTAACATGACACAGACGGCCCCGCCTGTAGCAAGCGAGCCGTCAACTGTTAAATCAGCAACATCAAGAATACGAAAGGTAATATAAACACCAACTGCCATTATTCCCCAAATTAAACCTTGAGATATTGCACCTGGTAGCGCATTCAAGAGTGAAATCATCTTTCTCCCCTTTAAATGGCTTCATAGCCTTCTGGTGGTGTAATACCAAGCTGAGCACAAATTGAAGCATTGTACTTCTTTGTTACTTGAGGTGCATATTCAATTGGCATTGTAGAGATACTTTCTCCATCTTTTAGAATCTTTACAGCCATCTCTCCTGTCTTATAACCAAGGTCATAATAAGAGATTGAAAGAGTAGCAACGCCACAGCCTTTGCAAATACCCTCTTCTCCAGCAATAACAGGGGTCTTTGCTGGAACAACAATATTTGCAATAGCTTCTGTGTTTGAAGCAGCAGTATTGTCTGTTGGAATATATATTACATCTTCTTGTGTAGCTTTCTGTGCAACAGATGCAACATCATTTGTATCTGTAAATGAATACATCTTGCTTTCTATACCCATTTCAGTTAGGTATTTCTGCATCTCCTCAACTTGGAAAACAGAGTTAGCCTCTGCAGAACAATAAAGCAAAGCAACGCTCTTAGCTTCAGGGAAAAGCTCTTTAATCATCTTAGCCTGTTCACTTAAAGGAGCGAGATCACTTGTACCACTTATGTTTTTGCCAACAGTACCTGTCCAGCCATCAATTTCGAGAGCAGAAGCATAATCTGTAACAGATGTGCCAAGAATTGGAATTGAATCTGTTGCACTTGCTGCTGCCTGTAATGGCGCTGTTGCATTTGCAAGGATTAAGTCGACATTTGAAGCAACAAAACCATTGATAATTGTTGCGCAATTAGTTGCTTCTCCAGAAGCATTTTGGTTATCGATTGTTACATTTTCTGCACCAAGACCTGCATTTACTGCATCAATAAAACCTTCTGTTGCAGCATCTAGTGCTGGATGCTGAACAAGTTGACAAACACCTATTTTATATTTACCCGTTGTCTTTTCACTACTACCATTAGCTAAAAGCGAAAAACACATAAAGATAGCGAGAAACATTACTGCTATTTTCTTCATAACAACACTCCAAAAGCAATTTTTGATGTCCCTAGAATAAACACTTATTGATAAGGGTGTCAATATTGTAGATAAATATTTTATGTATAAATATACGATATTTTGTATATAAATTATCTCTTTTTTACAATATAGGCCTTAATTTATCTTTTTTCACCTAATTGCTAAAATACAATTATGTCCTTAGATAAATTAAAAAATGCATTAACTAACTATATTGCTCTCTCTGGCGATATTTATGCAGAAGAAAGATACCGTGAAGAAATTGTAAGAGAAGTAAGAAGAGAGATAGAAAAAACCGCCCTTTATATCAAAGAGAATAAATTTAATAGTGAGGAGATACTTGCACTTTCCGAAAATATTAGAGAAATAACAGAACTCTCTGGTTCACCTCTTCTTGTTGAAGCACTTTCTTCCTGGTGTTCAAATAATAAAGAGGGAAAAATAACAGAAGAAATAATGAGATTTGTAGAAGAAGGAAAAAACATTATTTCACTCTATGATCTAAAATAAAAGAGGCTACCTAGTTTTTTCTAGATAACCCCCATTAATCGTAGAGTTACTCTCTACTTAGATTCTTTCACATCCATAACTTCGATTGCGTATGGCTTTACAATATCGACAAGTTCACTAGCACTTACACCAGAGACCTTAAGATAGATATATCTGTTAGAATTCTCAGTTCCAGAGAAGCATGAACAAGTTACAAGATCTAACTGTTTTTCACTTATCTTACCAATAATTTCAGCCAAAATTCCTTTCCTATCTTTAACAAGAATAGTAAGAGTCGTTCCAGGAATTCTTGCTCCAAAAGACTCGACTAGCATCTTAAAAAGATCACTCTTACTTACAATACCAACAAGCTTTCCTTCTTCAAGGACAGGAAGACAAGAGAGATCCTGGTCTATCATAAGAGTTGCAGCATCCTCAACTGTTGTGTCTTTACTAATTGTAACAGGATTACGGCTCATAATCTTTTTTACAGTGAGCTTGGCCAAAAGATAGTTAGTCTCATATGCACTAAGAGTAGATGCAGGAGACGGTGCTGCTTTTAAAATGTCCTTCTCAGAAATTACGCCAATAAGCTTTCCACCTTTATCTAAAACAGGAAGACGATGAACATGTTCCCTCTTCATTAAGTCTGCTGCATCCTGAATTGACATATCTGGAGCACAAACAACAGGATCTTTTGTCATTCTTCTTTCAATAATCATAATTAATCCTCCACTTTGAGTTTAAAACACCCTTTCTCTATACGCAAATAGATTATTCTCCAAGGTACGCTGCTCTTACCTTCTCATTCTTTAAGAGAGCACGAGAATCATCATGGAGAACAACAACACCATTTTCCATAACATAGCCATCGTTAGAACTCTTTAAAGCTAATCTAGCATTCTGCTCGACAACAAAAACAGTTACCTTACTCTCTTTATTAATGAGTTTGAGCTTACTAAAGATTTCTTGGACAATAAGAGGAGCAAGACCCAAACCTGGCTCGTCAAGCAACAAAAGCCTTGGACTAATCATAAGGGCTCTTGCTACAGCAAGCATCTGCTGTTCACCACCAGAGAGAGAACGAGACTTCTGCTTCTTTCGCTGTCCTAAGATTGGGAAGAAGTCAAACATTTCCTCTTTCTTTTTCTTGATTAAGCTTTCATCTGTTAACATAAAAGCTCCCATATCGAGATTCTCTTCAACGGTCATATCTGCAAAAACTCTTCGACCTTCTGGAACTAAGGCAATACCTTTTTTAACAACATTATATGTTGCAATGCCATGATAATGCTTATCACTAACGGTATACAAAAGCTCACCATCGTAGTAGATGGACCCATTCTCTAATGGCTCTTGGCCAACGATAGCCTTTAAAAGAGTAGATTTTCCAGCACCATTTGCTCCAATTAAAGCAACAATCTCTCCCTCATTTACAGACATAGAGACATTTTTTAGAGCCTTAATGTTGCCATAACTAACACTGATATTATCAAGTTTCAAAATTTCCTTGTTAGTCATTTTCTTCCTCCTCGTCTTCACTTGTACCAAGGTATGCTTCAATTACCCTCTGGTCAGATTGAATTTCACTAGGAGTACCTTGTGCAATCTTCTGCCCATAGTTTAATACTGTAATGTTGTCACAAATATTCATGACAAGTTTCATATCATGTTCAATTAAAACAACTGTTATGCCAAGATCTCTTATTCTTCTAATAGTAACCATTAAGGCCTCTGTTTCTTGAGGGTTCATACCTGCTGCAGGTTCGTCCAAGAAAAGAAGCTTTGGCTCTGTTGCAAGTGCACGTGCTATTTCAAGTTCTCGCTGATAGCCATAAGGAAGATTTTTTGCATCTTCATTTCTTAAATCACTTAAGCCAAAGAACTCAAGCCACTTCATAGCTTCACGATACTCTTCTTTATTCTCTTTTTCCTGATTGAAAAAAGAAGCGATAGCTTGGATTGTTCTATTCTTTATGCTGCCTGTATGAAAGTGCCTACCAACCATTACATTATCTATAACGCTTAGATCTTTAAAAAGTCTAATATTCTGGAAGGTCCTAGCAATACCAAGACGACAAATCTTATTAGCATGTAAACCAGTAATATCCTTTCCATCAAATGTCACAGTTCCACTAGTTGGAGTATCAAGTCCTGTAATGTTGTTAAAGAGAGTTGTTTTTCCAGCACCATTAGGACCAATAAGACCTGTAATCATATTCTTTTCAACAGTGAAATCAACCTTATTTACAGCAATAATTCCACCAAACTCTCTAGTAAGGCCTTTAGTTTCAAGCATGCTCATACCTCAGCCTCCTTGAAATAGGCTTTTTCTGCCTTAGAATTATTTCTCTTCTTTCTACCAAGAATTCCTTGTGGCCTATAAATCATCATAATAACGAGAATAAGACCAAAGATAATCTGCTTTGCCTGTGCTGGAATTACATTTGATAGTCCAACCAACTGAGGGAAATAAGAGATAAACTGGATGATAAATGCGCCAAGGATAACAGCTTTAAAGTTTCCCATACCACCCAATACAACTGTACAAAGAACCATAATTGAAACCATAAATACATATGTACCAGGAGAAACTGAAAGAACAAATTCTGCCTGAAGAGAACCTGCAAAACCAGTTACTGCGGCACCGAGAGCAAATGAAACTACCTTGTATTTAGTAACATTTATGCCAAGTGAAGAGGATGCAATTTCGTCTTCTCTTATAGCCTCTAGTGCTCTTCCCATTCTACTTGAAGCAAGTCGCTCTAAGAGCAAATAACAGATGAGAAGCATGATAACCTCTAGCAAAAGGAAAGCGTACTTATTGTATGGACTTATTTTTAGACCAAAAAGTGAAATAATAGGTATCCTTTGAATTCCCATTGGTCCATTTGTTAAACTATCCCAGTTATTTATGATATTTCTTACAATTTCGGCAAAACCAAGTGTTGCAATAGCAAGATAGTCTCCCTTTAGTCTTAAAGTTGGTAAACCTATTAAAACACCCATGAGAGCACATAGAATTGCTACGACAGGAAGAGTCGCCCAAAAAGACCAACCACACTTTGTAACAAGTATTGCTGTTGTATAGCTACCGATAGCAAAAAAGCCTGCTCCACAAAGAGATAGCATGCCAGTGTAGCCAGTAATCAAGTTTTGTCCAAGTGACATGAATGCATAGATACATGTATAGATTAAAATAAGAAGAAAGAAATTTAACATCAGACCTTCTCCTTTTCAGCCTTTCCCAATAAACCCTCAGGTTTAACGAGAAGAATAAGTATAAGAATAAGAAATGCAATTGTATCTTTAAAACCTTGTGGGATACCTAGTATTGCAACACCAAATGTTTCCAAAAGTCCAAGTAAAAAACCTCCAAGCATTGCACCTGTAATGTTTCCAATACCCCCAACAACAGCAGCAACGAAAGCTTTAAGACCTATCATAGTTCCCATTGTTGCATAAACCTTATAATCAAGAGCAATTAATATTCCACCACAAGCAGCAAGCGCACTACCAATACCAAATGTAAGAGAAATAATCTTATCGCTGTTTATACCCATAAGCTTTGCCGTCTCACCATCAAGACTTGTTGCTCTCATGGCCTTTCCCATCTTTGTCTTATCAACAAAGAGCTTCAAGACAATCATCATAACAACAGCAACAATTAAAACCATAATCTGGTGTGGAGTTATAACAACACCACCTACACTAATTGGAGTATTATCAAAAGGATAATCAAACTTTCTCGAATGTGTACCAAATAACCAAGCACATCCATTTGAAAGTATAAATGAAATTCCAATTGCCGAAAGAAGTGGTGCTAATCTACTTCCCTTTCTGAGTGGTTTATAAGCAATACGCTCAATTGCCATACCTAAAAGAGCACAGAAAAGCATTGAAACAAGCATAGCAATAAAAAAGGAAATAACCCACCATGGGCCCATTACACTTGAGCCCCTAAGAGCATCAAAGACAAAAAGCCCAACATATGCCCCTACCATTAAAATATCACCATGTGCAAAGTTAATAAACTTAAGAATACCATAGACCATGGT
Source organism: Spirochaetales bacterium UBA4629 (assembly GCA_002406055.1). Taxonomy (GTDB): domain Bacteria; phylum Spirochaetota; class Spirochaetia; order Sphaerochaetales; family Sphaerochaetaceae; genus Ornithospirochaeta. The sequence continues at coordinate 1,545 of DHMZ01000027.1, read as the reverse complement.
GTATCCAAGTGCAATAAGAGCATAGACACCACCTAAGGTCAGGCCATTCATGAGATGCTGAAAAAACAGACTAACAGACCCCATCTAAGACCTCCTAATTTCGTCTCACCAATATAAGAACATATTTTAACGGAAAAAGCACCGTTAAAAAGCGGTGCTTCTCCCTTTTTTCAGGTTTTTCACCTTTTAGTTAACCTGAACAACCTTTCCATCGACGACCTGGAATGCTCCAATGTAGACAGGTGTCTTTCCTTCTACTTTGTATATACCCTGATAAGCAACAAGGTCACCCTTCTCATCAAAGTTAATGATTCCATTTACACCAACAAAATCTTTGACTTCTTTCATTCCATTCTTAATTGCAGTTCTATCAGTGCCGACCTTAGCAATTACAGAGAGAAGAATATTTGTTGCATCATATGCATTTGTTGCAAATGAATCAGGACCAATGCCCCACTTTGCTGTGTAATTCTCCTTGAATTCCTTAGCGAGGTTAGACTCCTCAACCTGAGCACTAGCTGTGTAGATAACACCATCTGTATAGTCCCCTGCAAGGTCATAAATTTCTTCATTTAAGAATCCATCACAAGAAAGGAATGGCTTATCAATACCAAGCTGTGCAGCCTGCTCGAGAATCTGTGCCATTTCTGCTGTGTAGTCTGGGATATAGATAGCTTCACAATCTGTATTCTTTAGTTTTGTGAGCTGTGTCTTAAAGTCCTTATCACCAACCATAAATGTTTCAGTGGCAACAATCTGACCACCATCCTGCTCAAATGATGCTTTCATGCTTTCGTACAAGCCCTGGCTATAATCGTTCTTTGCATAAAGAACAGAAATCTTCTTATAACCAAGAACCTCAGCAAAGTACTTTCCAGCAACTTCACCCTGAAGGCCATCAGAAGGAGTTGTCCTATATACATAGTCTCCAATACTTGTAATATCTTTGTGAGAAGCAGATGGAGTTATAATAAGCAATCCTTCTGCCTGTGCTCTCTCTGCAACAGAGAATGCTTCACCTGTTAAAACTGGACCAACAATGGCACAAACCTTATCAGAAGAGCTAAGCTTTTCCATAGCTGCAAGAGCTTTCTGCGGGTCTCCTTCACTATCTTCAGCATAAAGCTTGATCTGTGTCCCGTTAACACCACCCTTACTATTTGCTTCTTCAATAGCCATCTCTACAGCCTGCTTACAAAGTGTACCATAATTTGCATAGTCACCTGTGAGTGGTCCGATAAATCCTATTTTGATTTCACTACTTGCACTTTCGCTGCTACCACCAGCAAAACAGAATGATACAGCAACAAAAGCTACTAACATTACCGCAAGAAACTTCTTCATAATTAATAGACTCCTAATTAGATTATAAAATCTTGTGCACAATATACAGTTTTATGTATTTTTATTCAATAATATTACAGAATTTTTTACAGATTAACTGCTTTTTTTATCACAAACTTGTTCTAATTATTTGTATTATATGTATTTATATCCTAAAAATTTTACATTTTACTATTATTAACTATCAAAAAATATCGCAAC
>DHMZ01000099.1:14808-22670 GCA_002406055.1 Spirochaetales bacterium UBA4629 | reverse complement strand
CCTAAAAATAAAAAGTTACGGTTCTATGTTAGAAGTCTTCATAGGTAATATAAGAGAACAAACGTTCGCTTTTTGTCAAGAGCTCTCTTCCTCTTCTCCGAAATGGAAAAAAGCAATATATTTAAAAAAAGAGGTAAAAAGATGGAAACAACCTTAGAGATTGTAAAACTTGGCGATGAAGTATTAAGACAAGAGTGTAAGGATGTAAAAAAATTTGATGAATCATTCAAACTTTTGACTTCTGCCATGCTCGATATGTTATATGAAGCAGATGGAGTAGGGCTCGCAGCTCCTCAAATAGGCGTGAGTGAGAAGTTCTTTGTAGTAGATATAAGAGATGGAAAGAAGTATGTCTTTGTTAATCCAGAAATAGTTGAAACAAGCATCGAAACTGGTCCTTACGATGAAGGATGCTTATCTATTCCTGGTGTTTATCATGAAGTAATAAGACCACTAGCTGTCACCATTCAGGCTAAAGACGAGAATGGTAAGCCATTTACCTTGAAAGCTGATGGCCTACTTGCACGTGTTATACAACATGAAAATGACCATCTACATGGTAAGCTTTTTATTGATCACCTCTCTGAGAATGAAAAAGAAAAGGTTATTCGCTCATATGAAAAAAAGAATGGAATAAAAAAATCCAAGAGGGGTAAAGCGTGAGGATTTTATTTGCCTCTACAGATACTATAGCCATTCCTCTTTTAACTCTTTTAAATGAAAAAGGATTAGTTGGTGCTGTTTTTTCCACTCCAGATGCTCCGCTAAAGAGGGGAAAAGGTTTTGTTGCCACACCAATAAAGAAAAAAGCTTTGGAACTTGGTCTTTCGGTTTTCACTCCTGAACACCTTAATAGGGCAGAACGTGAAATTGTAAGAAGCTTAGATTGTGATACGCTCCTTTCTTTTTCTTATGGTAAGATTTTTGGCCCAAAGTTTCTTTCTCTTTTTAAATATACATTTAATGTACATCCGTCTATACTTCCAAAGTATCGTGGATGTAGTCCAATTTTCAATGTAATAAAGAATGAAGAAAGAGAGAGTGCTATAGCTGTTCAAAAAATAGACACTAGCATTGATGAAGGCGAAATATATGGAATGTTACCATTCTCTCTCGATGGAACAGAGACCTCTGAGAGTTTAGAGATTCTTATTTCTGAAAGAGCTCCTGGCTTTGTTTTGTCCATTCTCGAAAGTGTTTCAAATATTATTCCTTTACCCCAAACAGGAGAAGCTAGCTATACAGGTTTTATTACTAGAGATGATTCTAGAATAAATTGGCAAGACAAAGCTTCCTCAATTCATGCGCTTATTAGAGCCTCTTATCCATGGCCTAAAGCTTGGTGCCTTTTTGAGGATAAACCATTTATTATTACTGGCGTACATTCTTCATCTTTCCTTCCTTTTGAAGAGTCTGTTGAGAAGCCAGGCACTGTCGTTTGTTTGGATAAAAAGAAAGGTTTAAAGATAGCTACAGGAGATGGTTACTTATATGTAACTAGAGTCCTTCCTCCCATGAAAAAAGAGATGGACGCCCTTTCTTTTGTTAATGGAAACAAGAAAGTAATTGGATCTGTATTAGAGTAATGTACGAGAGTTGGAACAATTATAAAGACTATCTTGAAAGGAAATACCATCAGACAATCTATAGAGTAGGGGTTGATGGTGGTTTTAATTGTCCTAATCGAAAGAGTGATCACTCTGGCGGTTGCTCTTTTTGTGATGGTACTGGCAGTGTGGCTGTTTATCAAAGAAGGAGTGAGAGCTCATTCAATCGTTCGTCTTTATATAATGAAAAGGTAGCTGAAACAATAACAACACGTTATGCTTCAATTGAAAATCAGATACTTAAAGGCCTAGAATTCATAAAGAGGAGATATAAAGCAAGACTAAGCGCACTCTATTTCCAGTCTTGGACGAACACATACGATAGTGTTGATAATCTAAAGAAAATTTACGATAGAGCACTTTCTTACGCAGATTTTAAAGAGTTTATTGTTTCAACGCGTCCTGATTGCATGGCCGATGATGTTTGCGCTCTGCTTTCTTCATACATAACGCCAGAGCGAGAAGTTTGGGTTGAAGTTGGTCTCCAAAGTGCTAATGATAAAACTCTTCAAGCCATTAATCGTGGCCACGATGCATTATGCTACAAAGAGGCAGTGAAGCGAGCAAAGTGCTATGGCTTGATGGTCTCTACTCACATAATATTAGGACTTCCAGGAGAAAACAGAGAGGACTACAGAAGAACAATAGAGGCTGTAAATGAGAGCGGATGTGATGCGATAAAGATACACAACCTTCATATTCCCGGAGGCACAAGAATCGCAGATCAGTACTATGATGGTGAGGTTGTTGCCACATCAACAGAACGCCATTTAGAAGATACTGCCTATGCTTTACGGTATCTTAAAAGTGATATTGTTGTTCAGCGTCTTGTTTGTGATACTCCTCCTCATAGGCTAATTGCACCACGCCACTTTATGGATAAATCTCTTTTTCTAAAGACTCTCGACGAGTACATGAAGAGTAGGAATATTAAACAAGGTGATTTATATTCTCTCAATTAAATCTCTAAGCTCTTCATACGATGAGACAGAATAGGTGGCAAGAGAAGATTTTTCTCCTTTAAAAGAGATGTAAATACTCTCAAGCCCAGCGTTAATAGCTCCTCTAATGTCGCTCTTTTCACTATCCCCAATCATAATGCAATCTTCTTTATTTTTGTTGATATCCTTTAAGACATAATCGAAGAGTTCTTTTTGGGGCTTTCTGTAACCAATTTCATCGCTGATGAATATTTTATTAAAGTATTTATCGAGTCCAGTATCTTTAATCCTTGCTCGTTGTATTCTTGATATTCCATTTGTAACGAGTGCTTTATCATAAGAAGAGATACTTTCTAGGAATTTCTTTGCTCCTTTTAAAAGAATACCATTATGGGAAAGAACATCACCAAAGAAGGCGGCAGCTTCCTCTGCGCTATAGTTTTTGCCAATTCGTGAGAAAAAGAGTTCCCACCTTAAGACCTCTAGCTCATTTAAGTTAATAAGACCTTTTTCATAGTCTGCCCAACAAGATAGATTTCCAACCATATATTCTGCTGTTGTTTCTTCTGTATCTGGTAAGCCATATTTTTTATATATTAGAGATAATCCTATTTTTTCTGTTGCTTTAAAATCCCAAATTGTCTCATCAGCATCAAATAAAAGATATTTCATAGGAAAAGTTTAGCAAAAAAAGCTTTTTTAGCTACACGTTTTGGATTTTTTTTATCATATTAATTGGTGTGGAGAAGAAACAATGAAAACAGCTATTTTATTTTTTGTCTCTGGACTTTTAGCTTTACTTTTTGGCGTTTTTGTTATTACTCAGCCTGCAACTGTTGTTAATATTGCAGCTCTTTGTTTTTCTATCGTGTTGACAATTAAGGGTATAAAAACACTTTTTGATACATTAACATTTAAGAAAAATGCCATAAATGTTGTTGTTAATGGAGAGCATATTGATTTAGGAATCCAGAAAAAAATAAGGCTCACTCTTTTTGGGGATGGTCTTATTTCTTTAGTCCTTGGTCTTGTTGCACTCATTATTGCTATTTGTTCATTTGCAAATAAGAGTACTGGTATAATGAAGGGTGTTGTTTATGTTATTGCCGCTGGCTTCTTGTTTACTGGCATTGCTAACATAATTGAAGGTTATAGGCTAAAACCATATCCAATTCTTGCAGATAGTTATAAAAGTGGTTCCCTTGTTTACATAATTGCAGCTGTACTTCTCTTTGCCTTCCCATTCTTTATTGGCAATACAGTAATGAATATATTTGGTATCCTCCTTATTGTCGCAGGTGTTCTTCTTTTCTGTTGGGGAATAAGACTACTGGTAATAAGAAAGCGACTCAAGGCAACTACTGTTTCATTTGATGAAGTAAAATAGGAAAGCCTTCTGATTGATTGTTTCTTAATTTGAAGCTTTAGCACTAAAAAAGCCATTGGCAGTATAGTCTTAATGTGATTGTATTGTCTTTGGCTTTTTCTATGGCCTAAAAATGGATTATCCCATGTAGTTAAGCCTATATGAACAACGCACTGACTAATATAAATAATACAATTGCTTTCCTATTACCTAATTAACATAAATTTAACAAAAAAAACGCTTTAAATTTACTTTAGCTTGATATCTTCTTCATCGAGGTTTTTTATTTTCGATGGAAATACGCATTTGTGGAATCACCAAATCTTTTGATAAAAAAAATGTAATAAAAGAGACAAGCCTAACTATAGAAAGTGGAAGTTTTACTACGTTCTTGGGCCCTTCTGGATGTGGGAAAACAACGCTTTTACGTATGATTTCTGGCCTAGAAACTCCGGATAAAGGCGAAATATATTTTGATGATAAATGTGTTTTCTCATGTGAAAGGAATATAAATATTCCTCCAAATAAAAGAGGATTAGGCTTTGTCTTTCAAGATTTTGCACTTTGGCCACATATGAGTGTTTATGAAAATGTTGCTTTTGGATTAAGAGCTATGAAGCACTTAGATAATCTTGAAGAAAATGTTATGAGTGCCTTAAAAGCAGTTCAACTAGAAGATTATCGAAAACGATATCCTCATCAGCTTTCAGGGGGACAACAACAAAGAGTTGCTTTTGCAAGAGCCATAGTAATAAAACCTAAGTGCATTCTTTTTGATGAGCCCCTTTCGGCATTAGATGCTCTCTTAAGAGAAGAGATGCGCCAAGAGATCAAAGATTTGGTCTCAAAACTTGGAATTACCGCTGTTTTTGTAACACATGATCAAATTGAAGCGATGGGTATGAGCAATAAGATTGCTGTAATTAATGGTGGAAAAATCGAACAGTATGATAGTCCAGAGGAAGTGTACAAGAATCCATGGTCTTCCTTTGTTGCACACTTTGTTGGGTCATCAAATTGGATTGATGAAAGTCATATGTTTAGGCCAGAGAAGGCACACTGGGCGAAAGCGGAAAATGATTTAGTATTTGATGCTAAAGTTTTATCCAATCAATTTCTTGGAGAGAGTTATCTTGTGAATCTTAGTTGCAAGAATAGAAATTGGAAAGTCCTTTCTCCTGAAAGTATCACAGTAGGGAGAACTCTTCCTATCTATGTAAATAAATCAGAAATTATATCAATAAAGAGGTAAAAAATGAAAAGATTGTTTTTGTTTTTAGTTGTTTCCTTATTATGTCTCTCTTTGTTTGCTAATGCAACCAAAGAAAATTTGGCAAGCGAAGAAAATAGCAGTAATCTAAACGGAAAAGTTACTGTATATATGCCATCTCCAGCAGGTCTTGCTGATAAGCTTGCATCTGATTTTGAAAAGAAAACAGGTGTCAAAGTTGAAGTATTCCAGGGAACAACTGGTGAGATTCTTGCTCGTTTGGAAGCAGAAGAAGCTAATCCTGTTGCCGACGTTGTAATTCTTGCATCTTGGTCTGATGGGCTTTCTGTAAAAAAAGAAGGAAAACTTGAATCATATGTCCCAGAAAATGCAGATAAGGTTGTTTCAGGATGGATTGATGAGGATTCAACTCTTTTTGGCTATAGTGCCTCTGCTGTTGGAGTTATATACAACACAACTATTATTCCACAGTTAAATGCAGATTGGTCAGATTTAAAGGATGAAAAATACAAGGATCTTCTTGCCATTCCTGATCCAGAGAAATCTGGTGCTTGTAAAGACTTTGTCGCAGGGTATGTAACAAACTATGGTTGGGACGATTTTGAGGCAATGGCTGAAAATGGAATGATTGTCCCTGGTGCTAATAAAGCTGCATTAGAGGCTGTCACTACTGGTGAAGTTGGAATTCTTGTTGCTGGAGTGGACTACAACGCATACTCATCTATAAAAAAGGGTGAACCTCTTGCAATTTACTATCCTGAGGGAGGAACTGTAGTAAATCCTCGTCCCGCAATGATTATGAAAACAGCTCCAAATATGGAAAATGCAAAAGCATTTGTCGATTATCTTCTATCTGATGATGCTCAAAAAATGGTAGCTGATGCATATCTTCTTCCTGGAAGAACCGATATTGAATATGACAACAGAGCTACTCTTTCTGAAATTCCACAGATTCCTTGTGATTGGGAAAAGATGATGGAGATTTCAGACGCTGCAGCTCAAAAGATTAATGAACTTTGCAAATAGGAGATTTAAAATTGTCAAAGAAGAACTTTAAGGGTAATACTTTTTCACTTGCACTAATTGCTATTACACTTGTATTCCTAATCGTTTGTCCTTTGATTATGATATTTGCTAAGGCGGTCATCCCAGATGGTCGCCTTGACTTTTCTTATTTTTGGAAAACGATTTTTGAAAACAAGAATGCAAAGATGATTGCATCATCTCTTCTTCTCGGCTTTTTGGTTGTGATAACTACAACAGTCATAGCTACTCCTCTAGCTTATCTCTTTTCTAGAACGAAGTTTGCCCGTTATCGTTTTTTTGACATAATATTCATGATTCCTTTCATGACACCTCCCTACATAGCATCAATGGGCTGGATTTTATTTATGCAGAAAAGAGGCTTATTACAACAGATTTTTCCTTTTATGGAAGGATGTGAGAATTGGTTTTTCTCTTTATTTGGGCTTGTTTTGGTAATGAGTTTGCATGTCTTTCCTTTTATGTTAACTATGCTTAAAAATGCGATGTTGAATATTCCGTCAAGTCTAGAAGAAGCTGGTTGTGTATTCGGCTGTGGTTTTTTTCAGCGATTAAGGAAGATTTTATTACCTTTAATTTCTGGCAATTATGCAATTGGTGCTTTACTTGTATTTGTAAAAACAATATCAGAATATGGTACGCCTGCAACACTAGGAAAGAGAATAGGATTTGACGTTTTTACAACTGAGATACACAGATATGCAACTGTTGCGCCAATTGCTTTTGGAAAGGCTGCATCATTAGCATCTGTACTTGTCGTAATTTGTTTTTTGATGTGGATGCTTCAAAGCTATATAACAACTCGAAAAACATTTAACCTTGTTGGAGGAAAAGGCTGTCGGCTATCATTTTCAAAAATGTCTAAAGGGGCAGAGATTCTTGCATGGATTTATATTTCAATTGTGCTTTTATTATCAATTGGAATTCCCTATTTTTCTGTAATTTCAACATCGCTGATAAAACTTCGAGGATATGGTTTAAAGAAAGGTAATTTTACATTTAACCACTATATTGAACTTTTTACTGAAAATGAGAAAGGCTTAAGAGCTTTGATGAATAGTTTCTTTCTTGCTTTTTCTGCCGCAACAATCTGCGCTATTCTCGGCACTTTAATTGTAATTTCGATGCATGGATCGAGAAGCAAGTTAAAAAAACCTGTTGAAGCAATTGGTCTTCTTCCTGAGATGCTTCCAAGTATTGTCCTTGTAATCGGAATAATGCTCTTTTGGAATCAGATATATAAGCTTATTCCACTCTATAATACTATTGGAATTCTAGTGCTTGCATATGTTGTTCTATTTCTCCCTTATACAATACAATATGTAACATCGTCTTTCACTCAAATAAGCAATAATTTAATTCTCGCTGCAGAGGTGTTTGGTGCAAGTCAATTCTATACGATTAGGAGAGTAACGCTTCCGTTGCTTTTAAAAGGTGTTTTGACAGGATGGATAATGACATTCATAATCTCTTTTCGAGAACTAGTAACAGCAAGTTTAATAGCACCTCCTAATACACTTGTAGTCTCTACATATATTGTACGAGAGTTTGAACAAGGAAGTGTTTCAATTGGAATGGCTATGGCTGTTTTGTGCGTTTTATTTACGACTACGACTTTGCTTATTTTAAACAAATACATTGATAAAGAAAGGAGTGCAGTTTAATCATTCTAT
>DHMZ01000099.1:0-14697 GCA_002406055.1 Spirochaetales bacterium UBA4629 | reverse complement strand
CCTTGAAATATGCTGTTTGAACAAATGTTGACAAGGAAAAATAAAAAAAAAGATACTGTTACAAGAGGGTAAAATGACAATCGACTTTTCAAAGTATAAAGATGGTTTAGTTCCTGCTGTTGTCCAGGATGCTGTTACACGAAATGTTTTAACTGTGGGCTTTATGAATGAGGAAGCATATACGCTTACTTTAGAGCGTGGGCTCGTTACCTTTTATTCTCGCAGTAAAGGGCGCATTCGTGTTATGGGCGAGAACAGTGGAAATTACATTAAAGTTAGGGAAATACTTGTCGATTGCGACGGCGATACTCTCTTAGTAAAGGCTATGCCAACTGGCCCTGTCTGTCATACTGGCTCTGATACATGTTTTGGAGAAGACAATCAACCTGGAGATTTCTCTTCGCCTGAATTTTTGTTCTACCTTGAGTCTGTTATTCAGGATCGAAGACTTAATCCTGTTGAAGGTAGTTATACTAACCATCTTTTTTCTCGTGGCTTAAATAGAATTGCACAAAAAACGGGTGAGGAAGCTGTCGAACTTGTTATTGCTAGTAAAGATAACAACAAGGAGCTTTTCTTAGGAGAGGCTGCTGATTTGATGTATCACTACCTTGTCTTGCTAGCTCAGAAAGATTGTACGCTTTCTGATGTTGTTGATGTACTGAAGGATCGCCATTCAAGGTGATAGTCGATTTCACAAACAAGCTTATTGAATACGTCGATGAGAATGAGGGTGGTTTTGTTAGCCAAGATTTCTCATTTTATTCCATAAGTGATAGTGTCTTTACCTCTTGTGATTTTTCTTCTGCATGCTTTTTTGACGCAGTAATAACAAATACCGTCTTTAATGGTTGTAAGTTTCTTTCTTCCTCTTTTTCGAAAGCGGCACTTCGCAACATCACATTTTCAAATTGCTTATTCACAGGAACAATGATGGATAATGCATCTGTAAAGAATGTAAGAATAGAAGACTCTGTTGCACGTTATTTTTCTTTAGATGAGTCATTTTGTTCTGATTTCTCTATTCTCTCTTCATCTTTTACTGACTCTTCTTTTTCTTCTATAAAAACAAAGAATGTAAAGATAGAGGAGACAGATCTAACTAGATCTTCATTTTTTAATACACCACTTTCCTTTTTGTCTCTTAAAAACTCTACCCTGGTCTCTATACGCCTTAGCGAAAACAAATCGGAACTATACAAGGCGAAGCTTGATATGGGCCAAGTTATCGACATTATTAGACAGTTTGATGTTGAAATTACAGGTTAAATTGTAACTTTTTGTGACATTAATCCCTTTTTATGTATATAATAACTCGTATATTTTATGGGTCAAACCATAGAAAGGAGACAAAATGAAAAGGATTTTAGCTATATTATTAGTATTAGGACTTGTTGCTTCATCAGCTTTCGCAACTGTTTTACAGGTTGGTGCTACAGGACGTTTTGGAGGTGATATTACTTCTTTAGATTCTTATAAGGAAGTATCAAACTACGATTTTGGTGCAGATGCAAGATTAAATCTTGGTGCATTTGGCCTTGCTGCTAACGTTTTATTTGGAAAGAATGGCGAGAACCGTGTTTACAATACAATTTTAACTGCTAACGTTCGTTTAGACTTACAGGTTGTTGATTTTGCACTTGGTGCAGGCTATTCACTTCCTGTTGAAGTAAGCACATCTGGTGATGTTCTTATTGACAATCAGCCTATCGAAAAGACACTTGATGTCTTAAAGAATTCTCAGCTTTTAGCTCGTGCTGCAGTTGGTGTTAACATCGGTGGCCTTGGCTTAAGTGTTGATTACAAAATTCCATTTTCTACAATTATTGATTATTTAAAGCGTAATGATATGAAGAATCTTGAATCTTTCAAGCAGGGAAAAGTTGCTCTTTCTGTTCTTGTTAATATTTTCTAAGAAATAGAATTTTCTGTATGATGCCTCTAGAGATAGAGGCATTATTTTGAGGTGAATTATGGATAAAAAATATGTTGATTGCGCTGTAGAAGAGACGTTGAAGCTTCTTTCTATAGATAGTCCTACAGGATATACAAAGAAGTGTATTGAGTTTGTCGAAAGCGAATTTAAGAGTATGGGCTACGAAACAAAGAGAACTATTAAAGGTGGCTTAATTGTTGATTTCGGAGGAAAAGACAGTACAAATGGATTACTTTTGATGGCTCATGTCGATACTATCGGCGCAATGGTTAGTGAGATAAAGCAAAATGGCCGATTAAGGATGACTAAGCTTGGAGGTCTCCATCCTGTTGGAGTAGAGGGCGAGAATTGCTATTTATATACAAGAGACAATAGAAGATATGAGGGAACAATCCAAATTCCTAATCCGTCTGTTCATGTTAATACATCTTTCGATAGCTCTCCTCGAGATTGGGAAACGCTCGAGTTCGTTCTTGATGAAAACGTAAAGAATAAAGAAGATGTATTAGCACTTGGAATTTCAGTTGGTGACCCAATTGCTCTTTGGCCAAATGCCCATGTAACTGAGTCTGGTTACATAAAGAGTAGGTATCTTGATGATAAGCTCTCTGTTGGCATTGTAATGGCTCTTGCTAAATACATAAAAGATAATGCAATCACACTTGAAAGAAGAACACATTTCCATGTTACGGTCTTTGAAGAGATTGGCCATGGTGGATCTAGTAGTGTTCCTGTTGGCGTTAAAGATGCTCTTAGTATCGATATGGGATGTGTTGGTTTAGGCCTTGAGTGTACAGAGCGAGATGTCTCTATCTGCGCAAAGGATGCAAGGGGACCATATAACTATGATATGGTTTCAGAACTAATTGAAGCAGCAAGGAAAGAGAGTGCTTCTTATAAGGTTGATATTTACAGAAATTATAGCTCAGATGTTGAAACAACTCTCACTTCTGGTCATGATATTAGGCATGCTCTAATTGGCCCTGGCGTCTATGCCTCTCACTGTAATGAACGTAGCCATATCGAAGGAGTAAAAAATACTCTATTGGTTCTTAAAGGATTTTTAAAAATCTGAAGAATACTTTTAGGAGAGCTAGTGAGAATCCTCGGTAATTAATTGCCGAGTAGTTCACCTAAGTAAAAACCTTCTTTGGTTGAACAACTATTTTATTTATGAGCCCAATGGTTAACTCTTGCCATTCAGGCTCATTTTTACTTGCTATTCGATGGTAGTTTCTGAAAAGTAAATACTTCTAATACATTACTCCGTGCTCAAGGAAAGAGAAATAGCCTTCGTTTGAAAATATGATGTGATCAATTACTGAAATTCCAAGTATTTTGCCAGCTTTAACTATTCTGTCTGTCGTAAGTTTATCTTCAGAACTAGGTTCTAGGCTTCCTGACGGGTGATTGTGTGCCATAACAATAGCTGTTGCTCTTTCTTTTAGGGGTTCTGCAAAAACTTCTCTTGGATGAACAACTGTTTTATTTATGAGCCCAATGGTTGCAACTCTTATGTTTAAAACCTCATGGGCACCATTAAGGCTCATTACTATCAGTTGTTCTTGTTCTCTTACTGCATAATGCCTTATCTCTTGATAAATGTCGTTAGGAACTAAGATTTTCTTTGCCTTACGATTATTCTTTCGTCTTCCAATTTCAAGAGAAGCAAGAATAGTTGAAGCTTTTGCCTTGCCAACTCCTGGAATCATGACTAAAGAGGAAAGTGAAATCTCTTGTCCCTTGTCTAGCAAAGAAAGAACATCTTTACTAATGCTATCAACACTGTGAGAGGCATTACCTTGTCCAAGTAGTACCATAATTAGCTCTCTGTCAGAGAGTGCTTTTACACCAAGTCTCTCCATCTTTTCTCTAGGGTCTTCTGTTATAATTTTATTTTCCATACTATTTAAACGCTAAAAATTAAAAAAATGTCAAAGAAGGAGCTAAATATTGACACTCGTTAAATCAAGAGTTGTATGTCTCTACTCTTTGAGATAAGATTTTATTGACTCATAGAAAAGAGGAGGAGATATGAAACCTACACTTGTTGTTATGGCTGCGGGAATGGGTTCACGCTATGGTGGTGTAAAACAGATTGATGCTGTTGGCATGCACGGAGAGACTTTATTAGACTTTGGTGTCTATGATGCACATAAAAATGGATATGGTAAGGTTGTCTTTATTATAAGAAAAGATATTGAAAAAGATTTCAGAGAGAGACTCTTTGATAGAATTGCTAGAAATATGGATGCTGAATATGTATTCCAGGCTAAAGATAGTCTTCTTACTGAAAAAGAAAGAGCTCTGAGCGTTAATAGAGAAAAACCATGGGGAACTATTCATGCAGTTTTATGCGCAAGAGATGTTGTTAAGACCCCATTTACAGTCGTAAATGCTGATGACTACTATGGTCGCACTGCATATGAATCTATGGGTAAATATCTTTCTACTCTTAATAATGATGATACTACTCATGCAATGGTTGGCTTTGTGCTTGAAAACACAATGAGTCCATCTGGTTCTGTTACTAGAGCAATTTGCGAAAGCAAGGATGGTTATCTTACATCATTAGTTGAAACATTTAAAATCTTTTGGAGAGATGGCCGTGTTGTCTCTGCGCTCCCTGATAGAGAAGAGTACTTGACAGGTAAAGAACTTGTTTCAATGAATTTCTTTGGTTTTACTCCAAAGGCTTTTGAGAGTTTCGAGCGCTATTGGGAAGAGTTCAAAGCTAATAATATCACAGAAGCTAAGAAAGAATGCTTACTTCCATCTGGTGTTGCTGAAATGATTGAGAAGGGTGAAGGCACTGTAAAGCTTCTTTCTTCTAACGATAAGTGGTTTGGCATGACATATCCAGAAGATAAGCAGACAGTAATGGATTCTCTTAGAGCCAAAATTGAAAGTGGCTATTATCCCGAAAAGCTTTGGGAAAAATAGATCGGTAAAATAGAAGACGTCACTTTTGGGTGACGTCTTTATTATCTGCAAGCACATCTATAGGATTATAACCTTCTCCTAAAACATGGTATGTGTCTTGAATGACCATAAAAGCATTAGGGTCTAGGTCCTTAACGCATCGCGATAATCTAGTTAAATCTTTTTTAGGGATGATTGTCATTAACATATCTTTATCTTCTTTTGAGAAGAGTCCCTTTGAACTGATTATTGTACCACTTCGATTTAAATCTTTTAGAATATAGTCTCCGATTTCATCAATTTTAGGTGATATTATAAAGACATTCTTAGCATAGTTCGTCCCGAAAGGAACAATTACTCTATCTATAATTATTGAAATCATAAGAGAAACGATAATTGAATAAAGTGCATTTTCAATGCCAAAGAAAAAAGCTGATATAAATATTATTATTCCATCAACAAGGAGTAGGGCATTGCCTAGAGCAATTGGGGTGTAGCGAGCAATAATTTGGGCTATGATATCTGTTCCGCCTGTGTTAGAACCTGTTCTCATTACAAGGCCTATTCCTATTCCATTAGTTAATCCTGTAAAAAGTGTACAGAGCCACAGGCTAGAGTCACGACTATAGTCAATTATTCCATTGGGAAACAACAAATCAAACAAAGATGTAAAGAGAGAAAGTAGGAGAGTCCCCATCAAGGTTTTTAAGCCATACTCTTTTCCAAACAAAGCTAAACCTAGAAGGTAAATAGGAATTGAGAGGATAAGCATAATTAAACCAAGGTCTAAACTGTGACCAAAATAATCTGCTGATATATGATAAATAAGTGTTCCTATACCAGAAATTCCACCAGGAGCAAGCTTTGCAGGATTCATGAATACAGATATTCCAAAAGCTGTTAATGCTGTTCCTATGGCAATATAAATATAATCGCTTATTATGTTTTTTATTCTTTTTGAGAATTGTTTCATAGTTTTGAAGGCAACTCCTTTTTCTCTTCTAGTATTCTTTTGATAAGAAGATTTGGATTATCTGATACAATTAAAGAATCTCTTACCTCTTTATTAATAAAGCCTTCGTCTACTTCTTTGTCTAATTGCTTTAAGAAATCATCATAAAAGCCATTAATATTGTATATTCCAACATTAGAGTTGGTATAACCAAGTTGACGCCAAGTATATATCTCACAGAGCTCTTCCATTGTTCCAATTCCGCCAGGAAGTGCGATAAAGCCATCGGAGAGGCTGTACATTACTCTTTTTCTTTCATGCATATCATCTGTAATGATAGTCTTCATTTTTGCGCTTCCATCGGTTACCTTACTAAAATTCATAGCTTTAGGAAGTACTCCTGTTACTTCTAAACCGTAATCGCTTACACTGTGGGCGAGTACTCCCATTAGTCCTCTATTTCCTCCACCATAGACTAGGTTGATGGAATAATCATAAAAAATAGAAGCAAGTTCTTTTGTTTTTTCTATATATATAGGGTTGTTTCCAAAGGTCGAGCCGCAAAAGACAGCTATAGCATGTTTATTGTTCATAGCTACTATTATTTCACAATAATCAAGGCTTACTCAATAAAGTGTTATTATGGTAACAAAAGAAAGTTCACATTTTCTATTTTTGTTAAGAAAAAAAATAAGTGTAACTTTTTTTGCCAAATATTTTTTAGTTGTGATGTATAATATTGCTTGAAAATCCTTTTAGATTTAATATAGCGACTAAGACAGGAGTTTATAAAATGAAGAAACTTTCCAAAGTTATCTTTATCATTGCACTTCTTGCAATGGTTATTCTGCCTCTTTCTGCTGCAAAAGCAATGAATGTAAGCTGGCAATGGCTTTTAAGTGACCCAGATGTTACAGCCTATCGTTATCAGTTGAACGGCGAGGTAGAAGATGGGTGGACAGTTGTAGACGGTAAGACCGATACTTATTCTGCCACAGATTTAGATCCTTATCAGGATTACACACTTTATCTGCAGTGTTCTTATGATGGAATTAACTGGTCAGAGAGTGCTACAAGTACAGCTTATGCACTTCTTCAGCATGAAGAGGTTGTTGCTGAACCTGAGCCTGTAGTCGAACCAGCAGTTGAGCCAGTAGTAGAAGAACCAGTTGTTTCAGCTGAAGCTAAGGCTGAAGAAACAACATTCTACGTATATGGCTACGCTATCGAGAACAAGTGGGTTGATGGTCACTTTGAATCAACAATTGGAACAAAGGGCCTCGTTAGCGCATCTGATATCAGAGGATTCTTAGCTTATGAAGAAGCAAAGTATCCTGAGTTAGCTAAGAGTGTTGCTGCTACAATTATTTCTGATGGATTTACACTTGACTATGCTGCAGGCATGATTGATGAAGCTACTTTAGTTTCTACATACAGAGCTGACTTAACAGACTATGTTGAAGCTCTTCTCTCTGCATCAAAAACAGAAGAGAAGGCAGTTGAGACTGTCACTGTTGAAGAAGTTCCAGAGACTATTGAAAAGGACTTCACTCTCTTTGGATATACAATTCGCAATACATATACAGGTACAGAGTTTGTTAGCTACTTAGATATTGCTACTAAGGGCGACATTGCTTCTTTCATTGCATATGAAAATAGCAAGTACTCATTCCTTAAGGAAAATGTCACAGTAAAGGCTGTAGAAGATGGAAAGATGGTATTAACAGTTCCTGCTTCCCTTGACCTTGATTCTTATGTATCACTCTACAAAGCTGAAATTATTGCTTATGTTGAATACTTGCTCTCTATACAGGGTGGTCTAAATTCAACATCTTCAAATCTCTTTGGCTATACAGTTGATGCTGAGTGGTGTGATGGCTTCTTTAAGTCTACTCTCGAAGAGAAGGGTATTGTATCTGCTTCTGATGTTGCTCAGTTTGCTCAGTATGAATGTGCTAAGTATCCATACTTATTAGAGGTTGCAAAGATCGAGTTTGTTGAAGATGGTTTTGTTCTTCTCCTTCCTCAGTCTTTCTCTATCTCTGGTTATGTTCCAACATACTATGCAGAACTCAAGAGCTATGTTCTTTCTCTTTTCCCTGCTCTTGAAAATTATGTTGCTCCTGTTTCTGAAGCTGTTGCAGAAGAAAAGACATCTACAGTTGCTCCTCTCCAGAATACTGTAAAGGATGAAACAACTTCTTCTGTACAATCTGAAATCAAGGCTAATGACAATAAGTCTAGCGAAGAAACAAAGAGCGAAGAGACTGTGGTTGCAGAAGCTCCTGTTGAGCCATCTGTTCCAGTTGCTTCAGCTCCAAAGGCAGCTAAGAAGGTTGCTGAAAGCAGAGCTAACTTCTTATTCTCTCTTGGCGCAGAGATGGGCTTCAAGGGACTTGATGTTGTTACAACTAACCCAACAATCTTCCCACGTCTATCTATCGGATTCGAAGGACAGAACCTTGTTAAGCTTGGTGCATTCGGACTTGGTTTAAGAAGTGATGTTTCATTTGTATTCATTCCACAGGATAGAACACTTAAAGATCATGACTTCAATTATTTTGTTAACTACAAGAATTGGGGTGTTGATGCTACAGCAGATGTTAAGCTTATGGCTTATATTAATGGCGAAGGTGTTAAGTTCTATCTTGGTGCTGGTCTTGGCTACTCATTAGCTTCTAATACATTTACAACAGCTCACAATGGTGTTCAGGTTCTAGGCTTCAATTCTGCATTTGCTCTAACAGGTGTTCTAGGATTCTCAATTAATCTTGGTGACAATGTTGCACTTCTTGCTGAAAGTTATGGAAGACTATTCTTCCAGAATCCTAAGAACTTTGGCGAGTTCTCTGTTGCAGCTACATTGGGCTTAGGATTCAAATTCTAAGACTCTCTTTTGCTTACATTGGGCTCCGGAATATCCGGAGCCTTTTAGGTCTATTATGGATATAAAAAAAGAAACTATTGATGAATGCATTGAGTTTGTTAAAGAAAGAAACTGGGGACAATTTCATAACCCAAAGGATTTAGCTATTTCATTATCGCTAGAGGCATCTGAACTTCTAGAACTTTTCCAGTGGAAGGATAATGATGAGGCTTTAGTTAATATAGATGACATGAAAGATGAGTTGGCTGACATAATTGTTTATGCTATCGACTTTGCGTCTGTCCTTGGCTTTGATCTAAATGAAATAATTAGGGCTAAGATGAAAAAGAACAGAGAGAAGTATCCTGTCGAAAAAGCAAAGAACAGCAATAAAAAGTATACAGAACTTTAGTAATAAAAATGGACTGCCTAATGCAGCCCATTTTTTATCGTTGTCTTCTAATCTTAATCTTCACTTTATTTTTGATTAAGAAACAGTGATGAATATTCATATTTCTCTTAAAATCATCACCAATTGTTTCCTTTGATATATCCTGAACAACATAGTTATCTAGAATATAATCATCAAGTCTAAATGATCTTAGATTGTTTGAGAAGATTAATGTTCCACCAGGCGCAAGATGCATAGCAGCTGCCTTTATTAATCTTACATGATCTCGTTGAACATCGAATGAATCTCGTCTGCTTTTGCTATTTGAAAATGTTGGAGGATCACAGAAGATAAGGTCAAACTTATCATATGTTGCCCATAACCAATCGATAGCGTCAGCTTTGTAGAGATAGTTTCCCATTGTTGTTGAGTATCCATTGAGAATAAGATTTTGCTCGAGCCATGATAAATACGTTGCAGAGGCATCAACGCTGACAGTTGAAAGAGCTCCACCTTTGATTGCATTTAATGTTGCAGTTCCTGTATAGCAGAATAGATTTAAGAATCTCTTATCTTTTGAATTGTCTTGGATGTACTTTCTAATAACTCTATGATCTAAAAAGATTCCAGTATCTAGATAATCGGTAAAGTTAACCAAGAACTTTACATCATTTTCTCTAGCAATAAACATCTTGTTGTTTGTTGCAAGTCTTGTATACTGCTTTGTTCCTTTTTGTCTAGAGCGTTGTTTGACGTAGATGTTTTCTACAGAAATTCCTGTAGCTCTCTCTGTTGCAAGAATTAATTCATCAAGGCGTCTCTTTGTGTCTTCTTCGGGTATTTCCTTTGGCGCCATATATTCGCTAACGACAATCCATTTGTCCATGTAATTATCGATGCTTGCTGAATATTCAGGCATATCTGCATCATAGATGCGGTAGCACTCGACTCCTTCTTTTTCCATTAATGGTTTAATTTCTTTAATATTTTTAATTAACCTGTTATAAGCCATTTGTGCGCCAGGAGAGAGTGGGGTATTAAGCCTTTGCTCTTTTTTCTCTAGTGCCTTTCTCATCATCTCCGCTCTTTCTTCATCAGTAAAGATAGAGTAGTGAGCAGCTTGGCACTGAATACCACCATTAAAGAGTGTGTTTGTTCGCTCTGGTTTTAAATCTATGTTGGATAGTAAGTCACTATTACCAGTTAGTATTGTTGCTTTCCACCCTTTGAAGAAGTTTTGAAGTTCCAGTCCTATTGATGAATAGAGTTCATCAATGTTCTTTACTTCCATTCTCTCTCCATATGGAGGATCGGTGACAATACAACCTTTTGAGCAAGGAGCTTTTTCTATTTTTGTAAAATCTTGTACAGAGAATGAGATGAAGTCATAGACTCCAGCTTTTAATGCAGCGGCTTTACTTATTTCAACAGCTAAACGTGAGATGTCAGAAGCGTAGATAGAGATATCTCTCTCTTCTAAAGCTTTTCTTCTCTTTTCTTCTGCTTCTTCAACTATTTTATCAAAGAGTTCTTTATCGAAAGATGGAAGCTTTTCAAATTGATAAGGTTTTTTTCTTAATAGGCCAGGAGCTGTATCTGTTGCCATTAAGGCAGCTTCAACGGCAATTGTTCCAGACCCACAGAAAGGGTCATATAGAGGAAGAGGAGCGTTGTTGTCTACACTTTTCTTCCATTCACTTCTACATAACAAAGCTGCAGCGAGATGCTCTTTTAAGAGGGCTTCTGTCTGCTCGCCTCTATAACCTCTAAGAGAGAGGTTTTCACCAGAGAAGTCCAAATACCACTTAACAGTGTTTCCTTCAATATGTACATGTACTGTAAAATCTGGGTCTAGGATTTCAATATTAGGACGTTTGTTATCGAACTTTTGTCTCATTCTTTCGACAATACCGTCTTTTACTTTCAAAGCTCCATAGTGGCTGTTTGATATGTACTTACAGTTCTGAGTTGTACATGTGACTTTAAGCGTTTTTTCAGGAGTAATGAACTCTTCCCAAGCAATGTCACTTGTTGCTTCTTCTAGTTCTTTGTCATCTCTTATGTCGTCATCGACATATAGGCCTAAAAGAAGGCGAGAAGAAATTCTCGTATTAAACGTAAATCGATAGCCAACTTCCAAGCTACCTTCAAATTCAACACCACTAGGAGTAACCCTTACTTCGTCTGCTCCTGCCTTCTTTGCCTCAAGTGCGATAAGGTCACCTTGGTTAGCTGCGCTAGTTGCAAAAAAAATCATTTTCCCTCCGAAAAGAGCTCTTCCAATTTGCTCTTTGAGAATTTATATTCAGTGCCGCAATTGAAGCACTGTAGTACTAAAGGAAACTCTCCTTTGAGTATCTCATCTTTTTCCTTTTGAGGAAGATTTACAAGATAGTTTTCGAAGTTTTTTTCATTACATGGACAAGAAAAGCCTATTGGAGCGTGAGAAAGGTGCTGTACGCCATATTTACTGAAGGAATTTTCGACATATTCCTCTACTGTCTTTCCTTCGCTAATCCATTTTCCCATGTTTGAAAGGGTAGTTGAATCATTCTGGAGTGATGTGAGTACATCTTCTGGACACTCAGGAAGTGCTTGCATCATAAGGCCACCGCTACCGAGAACTCTTCCTTCTTTGTCAAAATAAATTGAAAGAGAAAAGAGGGAAGGGGTTTGCTCAGATATTTGATAATAGAGTGCGAGGTCTTGTGCTAAGTGGCCATACTCAAGCATTATCTGCCCAGAGAAAGGCGTCTTTGAACCTTCAAGTATCTTTGTTATTGTTAAAAAGCCAGGACCATAGAGAGGGCTTGTATCTAAACTTTTTAGAGGTTCAGATAATGGTATTGGGTTATTAACTATGTATCCTCTCACAGCTCCACATGCCCATGCTTCAATATTTAATCCTCCAATAGGACCTGAGCACTCTATAGTGAGTTGGATTCTATCATTTCCTTTTACTTCTGAAGAAAGTAAGGCACCTGCAGTATAACCTTGGCCTAAGACATATGTTTCAACAAGTCCTGTTTTATGATTTGCTCGCATTTGGTTTACAATTCTCGTTGTTCCAACTGCACTTAATCTTATTTCACCATTAGCAATTAAAAAAACTTCTCTCGTATCATCTGGCAATGACTCTAAATGCTCTAAAAGGGCTTTATCTTCGATTTGTGTTCGTATCATGACTATATTTTAAAATAACAATTATTTATGTGGAAGATATTCTCTCAAATCTATTATGATAAAAAAATGAAAGAAACACTAATTAGAAAAGCAAACAATCTAAATAAAAGACTGAATAAGCTTATGCCCTTAATAACTCCATTTGCAGTATGTTGTGGTTTGCTTTTGGGCGATAGGCTAGCTTCTTTAAGATCCCTTGTTACATATTTGTTTGCTATTATGACCTTCTTCGGAGCTATGAAGATTGGTGCAAATGACATAAAACAGACGCTCTTTCATCCACGTTTTATACTTGTATATATAATTGTTAATTATTTAATAATGCCATTATTGGCACATTCAATTGGATTAATATGCTTTCCTTCTAATAGTGACATTACAAGCGGCTTTGATCTGTTAAGAGCAATACCAACAGGAGTTGTGAGCACAATCTGGATTTCAATACTTTCGGGTTCCTTATCTGGAGGGGTAACTATTCTTATTTTAGATACCCTTCTTTCTCCAATACTAACTCCATTTTTATTGAAACTTTATACTGGAGAGAATATTTTCCTTGACTCTTTTGGAATGATGAAGTCTTTATTTTTTATGGTTTTAATACCATCTCTTTTAGCTCTTATTTCTAACCATTTTTATAAAGATAAAATAGAAAAAGAGTGGGGGCCTCTATCTAATCCGGTATCAAAAATTCTTCTATTTTTAGTTATTGCAATTAACACATCAAAGGTTTCATATACCCTCAAACAAAACTTATCTTTTTCTTATGTTTGGATTTTTGTCACGAGTTTGTTTATTTCTGTTATTGCTTTTCCTGTTGGGTATTATATTTCGAAAATCTCTAAGCTGAAGAGAGAAGAGATAATATCAACAACGATAGCTATTAGCACTAGAAATGTAAGTGCTGCATTAGTTCTCGCAATTAACTATTTGCCTCCTAGCGCTTCTCTTCCGGTGATTTTTTGTATTGTATTTCAACAAACTTTATGTGCTTTAATGGGCAATTTGTTATTTGGTGAAAAAAAAGTTTCCTTGAAATAAATAGAATAAGCAAAGTATCATTAGCCTATGCGATACGAAGATATGGAATATTTAAACTTTAAAAACATTATCGATTCGATAGATGAATTAGATAATCCAACTCGTGCGCTAATTGCAAAAAAATTAGAGCTATCTAGAACTACTGTTTCTAACGTAGTAAATGTTCTTATTGAAAAAGAAATCGCTATAGAGACAGAGGTCGAAAAAACTAAGCGTGGGCGTCCTGGTTTAAAGTTAGGTTTTACTAGCGATAAGTGGTTTGCATTAGGTGCTGCTTTTACAACAGATTCTTGGACATTTGTAATTGTAGATCTTAACGGCAAGATTTGTGATAAATATACAACACCTTCTGTTTCTCAGTTCACTCCTGAAAGTATTATTTCAACGCTTTTAGCTGGCTTGAGATTTATGATTTGTAGAGTGAAGGGATATCTTTTACCATCTATTGGTTTAGGTTTACCTGGTATTGTTGATAGCGAAAGAGGGGAGATCCTATTTGCTAATGATCTTGGTTGGCATAATCCAATTAATGTTTCTGAGATAGTTGAAAAGGAGCTTGGATATAAAGTTTATTGTATAAACAGATATACAACATCAGGTTTAGCTGAGTACAAATACGCGAATCTAGATAAAGAGAAAAATATGGTCTTTATTGGGCTAGGTTCTGGTATTAGATCGGCAATTTTCATAAATGGAAATCTTCTCACAGGGCCTAATTATACAGCAGGTCGTATTGCTCACCTTGTAATAGATCCGAATGGACCTTTATGTGATTGCGGAAAAAGAGGATGCTTACTCGCTCTTGCTAACGACAAGGCTCTGATTCAAAATGCACTGAAGATAAAAGCACAAGATCAGTATTCTCAGTCAATTCTTTCAACCATCCCTGATTGTGATATTACTCTTTCTTCTATAACAGAACTTGCTGATGATGGTGACGAATGTGCGCAAGCTGCAATGGATAGCATTGCATCTCCTATTGCTAACGGACTATCGACACTTATAGACATAATTAACCCGCGCAAGATTGTGCTCGGTGGCCCTATAGGATACAACTCTAAATACCTTGTTGATAGAATCCGAGAGTTGCTTTCCTCTTTCTCTTTTTATTCGCAATATAATGGATTAAAAATAGAGCAGGGCAAACTAAAAGACATTGGCTCTGCTCTGGGTGCTGCAACTCTTGTTTTACAAAACAAAGCTGAGCTTCTCTATAAATGGTACATTAACAATAAGAATAAATAATGCTTACTCGGCTCTAACCTTTTTCTCAAATTCTTCTTTTGTTAATCCAGATTCCTCAATGGCTTTATCGAGAGGAAGATATCCTTTTTTAACAAGTTTTATGAGAGATTTAATTTCACCGAGTGCTATTCCTTTTTCGAGGCCACTCTTTTCACCAAGAATCT
>DHMZ01000065.1 GCA_002406055.1 Spirochaetales bacterium UBA4629 | reverse complement strand
AGTTATTTCTTTATGGAATACCTAGTAAGGATAAGAAGATTAATAACGTCCGCAGACGAATTGGAGCTGTAGTTGAAACTCCTGCTATCTATTTAGATATGACAGCTGAAGAGAATATAAAAGAACAATATTTGGTTAAAGGGCTTCCTAGTTATGATGGAATACAAGAACTTTTAGAAATGGTTAGGCTCGAAAAAGCTGGAACAAAGAAAGCAAGGAATTTTTCCTTAGGAATGAAACAACGCCTTGCAATTGCTATTGCGTTAGTTGGCAATCCAGATTTTCTTATCTTAGATGAACCGACAAATGGCTTAGATCCTCAAGGAATTATCGAAATACGTGAGCTAATACTCAAACTCAACAGAGAAAAGGGAATAACTGTACTTATTTCTAGCCATATACTCGATGAACTAGCAAAAATCGCAACATATTACGGTTTTATAGACAATGGAAGGATAATCAGAGAAATGAGTTCTAATGATCTTCTTTCACATTGTAGAAAAAAGACTATATTAAAAATATCAAATGTCAAAGTCTTTATAGAAATACTCGATAGACTATCTTTAGATTACAAAGTTGAAGATGAGCAAACTGTTTCAATTTTCAGTGAAGTTTCTGTATCAAAATTAGTAAAAGAAGCAGAGAAAACTAACAATGAAATCTACTCTATAAAAGAAAGAGAAGAAAGCCTTGAAAGCTTCTTTTTAAACCTAATAGGAGGAAGTAATAATGAATAACCTAATTAAAGCAAATACAATGAGACTAAGAAAAAACAATATCTATCTATTATCTCTTTTAATAGAACTATTTATTTCACTTTTATTACCTATAATGCATTTTATAGATAAAACAAAGAATGGTATTTCTTGGCATCCAGATGATTCTTCTTTTTCTTTTTTACTATTTCTTCCAATAATAATTGCTGCATATGAATCAATGTTTATTGGAACAGAATATAGTGATGGGACAATTAGAAATAAGTGCATAAGTGGCAACGACAGAAAGAGTATATACTTTTCTACACTCCTTTCATCTCTTATTGCTAGCTTTATCTTAGCTTTAATCTATATTGTTGGTCATGCTCTCTTCTCTCTTATTCTACTTGGACCCTTTGAAGCAAGTTTCAAAAAAATAATGGTGTATTTAGCTTTAAGTTTTGCTCTTACTTTTACTCTAACAGCAATTATTTGTGCTATATCCTTACTAATATCCAATAAAACATATAGTACGACTATATCTATCTTATTAGTTTTTCTTCTTTTATTTTGGGGCATCAAAATTACATCAGCATTATCTGAACCTGAATACTATAGTGCCTATTCATATACAGAAAATGGAGTAACAGTTAGTGAGGAAGAAGAAAGAAATCCAAACTATTTGAGTGGAGCAAAGCGCAAAGCATATGAAGTACTATATGACCTCACTCCAGGAGGACAAATGTTGCAACTAGCCTCCATGTCTAGCAAAAAGCCAGGAATGCTCTTTCTTTACGATGCTATCATTTTTGTAAGTATTACGTTTGGTGGTGTCTATATATTTTCGCGTAAGGATCTTAAGTAATGCTTAGCCTCTTGATTGTAGTTGTTATTGTATTAGCCCTAATTAATCTATTTTTAGTCTTTAGCCTTTGCAGTCTCTCATTTTGGGTATCTGATTTATCGAAAAGAATTAAAGAGAATATTTACGAAGAATGTTAACTTCCCATTTTTGTTCAACTAAAAGAATAAATGAGAGGTTTTAGTATCATTTCTTACAAGAAGAAAGGAATGTCATAACTTCTTCCTCTGTTTTTCCACTCTTAGCAAAAGCCTCTGCAAAAGTCTTTCCTAGAACCTCAATCCTCTCGGCTCGAAGTTTCTCCAACTCTACCATGAGTGCATCATATCTAGCTTGTACCTTAATAATCTCACTTTGGACTTTCTCAATCTTTAAATCAACAGAGGCTGTCGTCTTCATCCGTGCCATAATCATCATCTCCATCTTCTGTTGTTGAATCAATAAGTAAATCTCCAGATCTAAGCAACTTGCTTATGCTATCAGCAGTTTCACGAACATCTTTATCACTCATGCCAAAAGCACCAAGAATCGCTTTCTGGGTAGCAGTAACTGCATGATCAAGTCTATATATTCCATCTGTTCTTCTTACCATCTCTATCTTTTCAAGTTCCTTGAGAGCTTTTGGTACTGTCATATAATTGGATTTCTTTTCATGCTTGAGCATTTCCTGTTTAAGAAGGCTGTAAATCCTGTTTCTAATAATGAGAGCAACAAACTCTATGAACATCTTCGATGAAGCAGACGAGTTAGAATATACTCTAAGACTTCTACCCCCAAGGAATGTCTTCTCTCCGCTATATAGTTTTTCAGAACAATCTCTTCCTTTATAAAGGATTAAAGCTTCCTTTGCTGTCATTTTTGCAGATGTGGCTATAACGAAATATCCGCAAAGATTAAGTTGTTTTTCAACTACCTCATCCTTTTTCTTGTACATCTGAAGACGACCATCTTTGCTAAAGAAAAAATCAAAGTAATCTTGGTAGCCAGAACCTATGGTGACATAGTTTCCTATATTCTCCTTTATGTTCTTTTCCATTGCCTCAAGTCTTGTCTCAAACTTCTCTCTTTCCTTTGCCTGTCGTAGTGAGTTGTAGAATATATGTAGATACCTATCCTGTTTATCATCGGAAAAAAGACGAGAGACAATTGTAGTGCCATAGGCCTTGTAACTTCTGATGCTACAACTCTGAACTGTCTCAAAACTGCCTCTTTTGGATTCTACAATATTAGAGACAAGTTCCTTCATGCCTTTAACCATTATTATGAACTCATAACCCTTGTTCTCAAGATAATTTATGTTGTCCTTGCTGAAGTAACCTCTGTCTAATATAAAAGTTATATGCTTATATCCATATGCAATGACCTTGGAAATCATATGTTCAAACTGCGAAATGTCTATGATAGAACCAGGATATTCCTCATAAAATAAGGGAACTGAATTGGTCTTGTCGAATGCAATAGCCTTGTTTATTACAGGTAGCCCTACATCAAGCTTTGCATGCCCATGTTCTACGAGATTAATATCACCTGCCTGACAGTTTATGTTGGATGAGTCATAGGAAACATAAATCCTCTGTCTATGGTCCATCTTACTATTCCAATCGTTGAGAAACTTCATCCTCTGTTCTATTGTTATCTCTTTCAAAAATCTAGAGATGGTTGAGTCACTATAGATTCTCATATTGCTTGAAAACAAAGGATGACTAAAAGCAAAGTCTGGGTAATACTGCGCTGCATTGTCTTCTGTGACAATAAGAAAGGTTGCTAAATCAAGAAAAAGACCTGTCCTATCATCCAGCACTTCTTTAAGTAGCCTATCAAGACCATACCATTCAACAATCTTTTTTATAACCATATATGTACCAATCTTTAAACAGCAACTTCTATATGTACCTTCCCTAAAATCAGGAACAATAGCATCTGGAAAAAGTTTGAAATAATTCTCGTTTGGATTCATCTTATCCTCTTTATTACTGCATAACTTTCCTATCTGTGCTCTTTTGGTAACTGTATAATGCTTGTCTTTCAGATATGTGCTAGCAAGTTCAAATTCTATATAAGTGGCATTTCTTGCTTTTCTAAAAACCTTATAGACTTTGCCTTTATCATATGGAATATCGACTTCAAAATCGTAATACATTAGCTATTACTCCTATAGTTGAACGTTCAACTATAAACAGATTAATATATTTTACGTTAAAGTGCAACAAAAAAACCTTGAAATTCTTACATTTCAAGGAGTTATGAAGGCAAAAAAATGATTAATAATATTTTAGTTGAACAATTTTTGGGAAGTTAACATAATATATTTCTGACTTGATATGCCATATTTCCGATTATTAATGACATATTTCTTTTTATGGACTATTCTAAAACCGAAGGAGCAAAGA
>DHMZ01000007.1 GCA_002406055.1 Spirochaetales bacterium UBA4629 | reverse complement strand
ACGTTTTCATATTGTACTTTCTCTTTGCATCAGATATATTTACCCTAATTTTTTCTTCTAGTGGAGGGTTAAAATGGACAACAAGAAAATTAAAGTTGCTGTTTTAGGTGCAACTGGTGCTGTTGGACAGGTTTTTATGTGGATGCTCTCTGATCATCCTTGGTTTGAACTTAGCTATGTAACTGCTTCTGCAGCAAGAGTTGGAATGAAGTATTCAGAAACAGTTCATTGGGTTATGCCTTTTGAAATGCCAGAGCAGATTAAGAACTTAGAGATAAAAGAGTTTAACCATGATGCTATGCTAGAAGAAGGGGTAAAAATTGTATTCTCCGCTCTCCCTGCAGAGGTTGCTCGTGAAGCAGAGCCACAGCTAAGAGCTAATGGCTTCTATGTTTTCTCAAATGCTGCAGCAATGCGTTATGACAGAGATGTTCCAATCCTTATTCCAGAGACAAATATTGAGCAGCTAGACCTTATTAGAGAACAGGGATACCCTCAGACAGGTTTCTGTGTTACAAATGCAAACTGCGTCACAACAGGTCTTGCTATGGCTTTAGCTCCTCTAAGAAAGTTTGGAATAAAGAGCATTACAATTAATAGCTACCAAAGTGTTTCTGGTGCAGGTTATCCTGGACTTTCTTCTTTCGATATTACAGATAACTGTATTCCTTTCATTAAAGGAGAAGAAGAGAAGATTGATAGAGAAATAAAGAAGATTCTCTCAATTGATCCTGATGTTTATGCTTTCACTGTTCGTGTACCTGTAATGTTTGGACACTTAGAGACAGTATGGCTTGAAACAGAAGAGGATGTTGAGTGTGAGGATATAATCAAAGCTTGGGCAGATTTCAAAGAGGCTACAGATCTTCCTTCTACACCAACTCAGCCTGTTGTATATTCAGCAGAGTCTACATTCCCTCAGCCTAAGTATGCTTTCTGGGGCAATCCAAAGGGAATGGTTGTTTATACAGGCAGACTTAGAAAGAAGAATAATAAGATTGGCTTCTGTCTCCTTGTTAACAACATTGTTAAGGGCGCAGCAGGCGGTTCAATCCAGAATGCAGAAGCATTCGTATCGCGCTTTGGCTTAAGATAAAAAAGGTAGTTTTTTATCAAATCGTGAGCAAGAATACCCCCACCTCTATAGGTGGTGGGATGAATTGCGTTTACACGATGTCGATTAAATGACATGTTTTTCTAATTATAACATTTTTGTGCTATAATATAAGTATGGGTGAAGACCACGACGTAAAGGCTGCAAAAACAATCCTACTTGCAGGTTTAGGAAAAATAACCTGCACTTGTGTGGAACGCACGAGTACTCCAGTGGAGAGAGCGTTAGACTCTGCTGTCAAAAGGCGCGACAGAGCAGACTCGGAAAGCTATCTAGCGATAGAAGGAAACTGGAAGCCTTACCCTCAAGCTTCTGCTAGGATGAGGTAGTTCACAGTGGGACTTTGTAGTGTAGTGCAAGGTCCTTTTTTTATGAATAGTAATTAAAAGAATGCTTCTTTTTTTACCTAAGAGGCTATCTATGTTAAAATAAAAGAATGAGTAGACTTGAAAGGATTATGGATATGATTAATGTCCTCTGTCTTGATGATGGAAGGCTTAATTATAACTATATAAAAGAGAAATATGAGATATCAAACAGAGAGTTTCGTCGTGATATTGAATTTATCCGTGAGCGTCTAACAGATATTGGTTATTTAGATAGACTCAGCACAATTGAATTTGTCAGAGAGGGTGGCAAAAACTACTATGTCTACAAAGGTGATAAGCCAAAGCTAAATGAGGCCTTCGTAAATTCTACCATTGCTGAAGCTTTGTCTAGAGCAGCTACCAACCCTCTTAAAGACCAGTTTGAAGGTATAGATGAATCTGAAGATAGAGACAGTAAACCTGTTAGATATATGTATACTGCTCTTGAAAAGGTTAACTACATGGTCTTTGCAACGCTTGTCAGCGCAATTAAGGAAAGACGGATTGTTAATCTAAAATATATGAATGCTCAAGGCAAAGAAACTCAAATAGATATCAATCCAATGGTCCTAATAAACTACTCTCAAATTTGGTATTTAAGAGCAGAAACAGAGTATAAAAATATAAGAACATACTCCCTTTCTCGTATTATTTCTGTAACAAATACAGATAGGCATTTTGTCTTTGATAAGGAAAAACTTGCTAAAAGTGAAGGAAGCTACGGCATCTATTCTTCCAATAAGGAGATACCTAAATGGTATAAAATGCATTTTTATGGCATAGCTGCTAATATTGTCTCAAATCAAATATGGCATTCAGAGCAAAAGGGCAAGTGGATAGATAAGGAGAGTTATGAATTGTCTGTTCCAGCTGTCAGCGATGTTGAAGTTATGGGGAAGATGCTCTCCTTTGCACCTAATTCGGAGCCAATTGAGCCAAAAGAATTTGTCGAGCGCTACAATGGAATTATCTCCGACTGTCTTAAGAGACAGAAAGGTCTAATATAATGATATACACAACCTTAGATAGTGATGAAAAAATCGAGAAACAATGCTTAGCTTGGGGAGAAGAAAGGGCTCTTGCTATTGATTTTGAATGTGAATATAACCTCCACATTTATGGCGAGCATCTTTGTTTGATTCAAATTTTTGATAAAGAAAGATTCTTTATTATCGATGTACGCTCTCCAATGGTAACAGAGAAGGGGATAAAGAGGTTTTTAAGTCTTCCTAACCAAAAGATTTGGTTTGCTTATCAAGGGGATGGCTCACTTATTTACAAAAAGTACAAAATGAAGATTGAAAACATCTTCGATGTAAGAGTGCTGGCTAAGCTTTTAGGCTTTGACGGAAATCTTGTTAGCTTAATTAAAGAATTTTTAAATGTTGAAATAAACATAAATAAAAAGAAAAATCAGACAGCTAATTGGCTAGTTCGTCCATTAGATATTGCTCTTATAAATTACGCCTTGTTGGATGTTAAATATCTATTCAGTTTGAAAGATGTTTTGGATAGAGAAATAAAAGAACATGGTCTAGAAGAAAGCGTTAAGAAGGAGATGGTTAAAGCTACTATTATCAAAGAGCCTAAGCCAGGTTGGAAAAACGTTGGGCCATATAAAAAAATGAAAAGGGAAGAGAAGAGAAATCTCAAAGCATATTTCACTCAGCGTGACAAGATAGCTAAACGCTTTAATGTTCCTGCGGAGAGGGTTCTTTCTAAGAAAACTCTTCTCTCTCTATCTCTTAATCCCCCTAAAGATAGAGAAGAGTTAGCATATCGAATTAAGAATGAGCCACAGCGTTTTCGTAAAATGATTGAGGATTCTCTTTGGAGCGTCACTCAAGAGGAAGTGCTATCTGCAGTACATCCATTGGACAAGAAGTAACACATTTTCCACAGGCAATACACTTCGTTGTTTTTCCGTTTAACTCATCACTGATCATAACAGAGAATGGACATACTTCTTGGCATTTTTTACAACCTGTACAAAGACGCTTGTCGATAATCCATATCCCAGCTTTGTTTTGTTTTATGGCTCCGCTCTCGCATACTTTTGCACATTTACCACACTGAATGCAGACTTCAGGCTTCCATTCTCCATTTTTCTTGACAACTCTAAGTGCGGCAAAGCATCTGTCTTTTTTCTTATAAAATGTTTCAGAGCATGTTCGAACGCACTCTAAACAGCCAATACAACGTGTAGTATTAATAAAGAGTCTTTTGCCTTTCTTTAAATACTTTTGTTCGCTCTTTTTTATTTCATATGGAGTATTTTCTATTGGAAGACTTGTTCTAAAAACACCATCGTAGTTAAAGTAAGCATTACTAATACAAGGCGCAGTTGGAATAGAAGTAATCTCTCCGAGCCCTATAGCTCCATTTGCAATAGAAAGTCCATCCTTTTCGATAATAATAGATTCGATATGAGGTAATTCATCAGATCTAAAGAGCCCTAAGGAGCCGTATTTTTCAATTGGCTTGCAGTTAATTACTCTGTATCTTTCCTTAAGAGCATAACCCATTCCCATTACAACTCCGCCTTCAATTTGGCCTTCAACGTTTGTTGGGTTAATTGCTTTTCCTACATCATGGGAAGCAACCATTTCTTTGATAGTTCCGTCCTCATTCAGAATACATAGCTGTGTACCATATCCATAAGCAACATGGCTTACTGGATGGGGTAGTGGAGAACCAAGCTTATCTGTTTTTGCTAAGTATTCTGCATAGTATTCTTCACCATTAAGATCCTCTAGGCTCTTTTCTTGTAGTGCATCTTTTAGTAAAAGAGATGCTCTTCTACAAGCTTCTCCTGTTACAGTTGTATGTCTACTTCCACTTGTAGTACCACTATCTGGATCATGAGTGTTGGCCTTTCTGACCTCTATTTTATCTTCATCAAGTCCTGTTATCGAGGCTACTATCATCTTTAAAACCGTCCAAAGGCCTTGGCCAATACAAGAACCAGCGCAATGTATTACGACTTTACTATTCTCAATCTTTAATCTTACTCTTCCCCAGTCTGCTAGGCCGACTCCAACGCCTGCATTCTTCATTGCACACGCAATGCCCTTTATCTTAGCACTATCGTACTTTTCTTTGACGCTTAGCAATGTTTCGACTAAGCCTGTAGAAGGATCAGCAATTTGCCCATTAGGAAGAACTTCACCAGGTCTAATAGCATTAATGTATCTAATATCCCACTCGCTTATGCCAATCATTTTTGCAAGCTTATTGAGCATGCTTTCGATGGCAAAACAGGTTTGAGTAACACCAAAGCCTCTGAAAGCTCCAGCTGGTGGATTGTTTGTATAATAAGCATAGCCGTCTATCTTAAAATTTTGATAATTATATGGACCAGATGCATGTGTACATGCACGCTCTAAGACAGGGCCACAGAGAGATTGGTAGGCGCCAGTATCTGCAATAACGCGAGCTTTAATTCCCATTATTTTTCCGTTTTTATCGCATCCAACGGTAAAATCCATCTCCATTGGGTGCCTTTTAGGATGGAAAAGCAAGCTTTCTTCTCTTGTAAGCTTCATTTTTACAGGTCTTTTCAGAAGATATGCTGCAAGCGCAGATAGATGTTGAACTGTAACATCCTCTTTTCCACCAAAGCCTCCACCAACTAGACAGTTGTATACTTCAACTTTCTCAAAAGGTAGACCCAAGAAAGGAGCTGTTTCTCGTTGTGTATCATATACGCCTTGATCTGTCGAATAAATTCTTACTCCATCATTATATGGAATAGAGAGGGCGCATTCAGGCTCCAAAAAGGCATGTTCTGTGAAAGGGGTAGAGAAGTGAGATGTATAAACATAGTCGCTATTTTTTATTGCGTTTTCAGCATCTCCTCTACTAACGTGTTTCTCACTTGCCAGATTGCCTTTACAGTTTTCATGGACAAGAGGTGCGCCTTCTTTTGCAGCGTCTTGGGGTGATGATACATAGTCAAGAACTTCATACGTAACGTCTATCAAGGCTTTAGCTTTTTCAATCGATTCTCTATCTTCTCCGACAATTAAGCAGATAGGGTCTCCTAAGAACCTTGTTATCTCACCTTCTGCTATAAAAGCTTCCCAATCTTTAACAATATGGCCAACAGTCTTTGAACCAGGAACATCCTTTGCCGTGAAAATCCTTACAATCTTGTCACATTTTTCTGCTTTGGATGTGTCTATCTTAATTACTTTAGCTCTTGGATATTTACTTCTTAAGCAAGAAGCATGAAGCATACCTTCAACATATAAATCATCAGGGTATATGCCACTTCCCAAGACCTTTTCTTTTACATCTGTGCGATGTACTCTCCCGCCAATTTTCCACTTTATAGGCTCTTTTTCTATTTGTTTATCGCCTCGAAAAATTGCAGCACTAAGCTCAATTGCTTTAACAATTTTTACATAGCCAGTACATCGACAAATGTTATTTCTTATAGCATGTCTAATTTCTTCTTCTGTTGGATTGAGGTTCTTATCTAAAAGAGCTTTTGAAGCAATAACCATTCCTGGAATACAGAAGCCACATTGAACAGCTCCAGCTTCACCAAAAGCGTAGGTGTATACCTCTTTTTCTCTCTCGCTTAATCCTTCAACTGTTATTATGCTCTTACCATTTAGAATATCTGTTGTAAATGTACAAGCTTTTTCTGCTTCTCCGTCAATTAAGACGGTGCAAGTTCCACATGCGCCTTCAGAGCATCCATCTTTAACAGATGTTAGTCTTAGATTGTCTCTGAGAAAACGAAGTAGGCTCTTGTTTTCTAATGATTCATATTTTATTCCGTTAACAGTAAAAATAGACATAGTTGCATCCTCTATACATTTGTGTAAAAAAGGAGGCCCCTTAGCTTCTGTCTGGCAATGGCAGCGGTCTGTGATACCAACCTATAAAACTATTTTTTCTTAATAGAGCTGATTTGTCAAAAAAAATAGTTCAAAAAACTATATTTTTTTAATCAAGCTTTAGTACCAAAGTTTCTTTTTCGGTTTTTATTTTTGAATATTTTACGCCTGCAGCATCAAGCATTCTTTTGCTAGCCTTCGTTGCATCTGTATCTTTATATTTATCTGAGATGTAAATAATATTCTTTATTCCGCTTTGAATTACTGCCTTAGCACATTCATTGCATGGAAAAAGACCTACATATAAAGTTGAACCTTTTAGCAAAGAAGGGTTATTTGAATTTAAAATAGCATTTAGCTCTGCATGGCATACATATGGATATTTTGTATCTTTCCATTCTCCGCTTCTTGCCCAAGGTAGATCGTCGTCACTACAGCCTAGAGGAAAACCATTGTATCCAACTCCAATGATTTTTTTATCGCTTGAAACGATACAAGCACCAACTTGCGTATTAGGATCCTTACTTCTCATTGAAGATAGGACAGCTATGCCCATAAAGTATTCATCCCAACTTATGTAATCTTGTCTTTTATCGCTCATTTTTTCCTCCAAGAACATATATAAACAGTGTACAGAAAATACATAGAAAGAACAAAAGGTTTTTATTTTCTTATCAGAGCAGTTTTTTATAATTATATTAAGTGTATAGCACATGTTTCTTTTCTAGGAGTAGAGATGTCACAAATAACTAAAAATGCACTAGAAAACTCTTTAAAAAAACTATTGTTAGAGAAACCTTTATCAAAAATAACTGTAAAAGATATAGCCGAAGATTGTGGAATAAGTAGGATGACATTCTACTACCATTTTAGAGATGTCTATGAGCTAGTTGAGTGGAGTTGCTATGAGGATGCTTCTCGTGCTTTAGAAGGCAAAAAGCACTATTCAGATTGGAAAGAAGGATTCTATCAAATATTTTTGGCTGTAAAAGAAAACAAGCCATTTGTACTTAATGTCTATCACTCAGTTAGTAGAGAGCAAATTGAGAACTATCTCTTTCGTTTAACATTTGATCTTATAAAAGGTGTTGTCGAAGAAGAGTCTAAAGGAATGGTTGTGAGAGATGAAGACAAAGCATTTATCACAAATGTTTATAAGTATGCCTTTGTTGGCCTTGTTCTCGATTGGATTAAAGGTGACATGCTAAAAGACCCAATGGAATTGATATCAGATTTAGAAAAGGTAATTCATGGAGGATTAAAAGTAGCTCTTGAGCGGTTTAGATTAGATAAACCTCTTACACATTGAACAAAATGATAAAAAACTAGACATTATCAATTTTTTGTAAATTTTCTTATCTCTTTATTTTCATTATTTAATAGTTATCAAAAGAAAAAATATACATGGAGGAAAAAATATGTATTATTCGAGTGGTAATTATGAAGCATTTGCAAGACCAAAGAAGCCAGAGGGAGTAGACAGAAAGAGTGCTTACATCGTTGGTAGTGGACTAGCAGCTCTTACTGCTGCTTGCTATCTTGTAAGAGATGGCCAGATGAAGGGTGAGCGTATTCACATCCTCGAAAAAGGCCCAACAGCAGGTGGTGCTTGTGATGGTTGGAAATTTGAAAATGTTGGCTATGTAATGCGTGGTGGAAGAGAGATGGATAACCACTTTGAGGTAATGTGGGATCTCTTTAGATCAATTCCATCTATTGAAACTGAGGGTGTTAGTGTCCTTGATGAGTACTATTGGCTAAATAAGGCTGACCCTAACTATTCACTTTGTAGAGCAACAGTCAATAGAGGTCAGGATGCCCATACTGATGGTAAGTTTGATATTTCCGATAAGGGTGCAATGGAAATTATGAAGCTCTTCTTTACTCCTAATGAAGAGTTACAGGATAAAAAAATCACAGATTACTTTGATGATGAGGTTCTTTCTTCAAATTTCTGGCTCTATTGGAGAACGATGTTTGCTTTTGAGAACTGGCATAGTGCACTTGAGATGAAACTTTATATTCAGCGCTTTATTCATCATATTGGTGGACTTCCAGATTTTACAGCTCTTCGTTTTACAAAATACAATCAGTATGAATCAATGATTCTTCCAATGGTTAAATACCTTGAAAAGGCTGGTGTACAGTTCCATTTTGGCGTAAAGGTTGTTAACGTTGAATTTGATATTAAGCCTGAAAAGAAGGTTGCTAAGACAATTATCGTTGAAGAGAATGGAAAGAAAGACAAAATTGATTTGACAGAAAATGATCTTGTCTTCATCACTAATGGTGGTTGTGTTGAGAACTCTAGTATGGGTAGCCAGAATACAAAAGCAGAATACAACACAGAAATCAAAGAAGGTGGTGGATGGGATATGTGGAGAAAAATTGCTAAGCAAGATCCTTCCTTTGGCCACCCAGATAAGTTCTGCTCTAGTCCTGAAGAAACAAATTGGATGAGTGCAACTATTGAAACTCTTGATTCTAGAATCCTCCCTTATATTAAGAACATTTGTAAGAGAGATCCATTAAGCGGAAAGGTTGTAACAGGTGGTATTGTAACAGTAAAGGACTCTTCTTGGCTTCTTAGCTGGACTATTAATCGTCAGCCACAGTTTAGATCTCAGCCTAAAGATCACTGCCTTGTTTGGGTATATGCATTATTCTCAGATAAAGAGGGCGATTATGTTAAGAAACCAATGAGAGAGTGCACAGGAAAAGAAATCTGTGAAGAGTGGCTATATCATATTGGTGTTCCAGAGTCAGATATTGAGGACCTTGCAACAAATAGTGCAAATACTGTTCCTGTAATGATGCCATATATTGATGCATTCTTTATGCCACGTGCTTATGGCGATAGGCCTGATGTCGTACCTGAAGGTGCTGTCAACTTTGCTTTCCTTGGTCAGTTTGCTGAGACAAAGAGAGATACCATCTTCACAACAGAGTACTCTATGAGAACAGGAATGGAAGCTGTATATACTCTTCTCAATGTCGATAGAGGTGTTCCTGAGGTTTGGGGTAGTGTATATGATGTTAGAGACCTCTTGGATGCAACTGTTAAACTTAGAGATGGTAAGAAGATTACAGATATGCAGTTTAACTTAATCGAAAAGTTTGCTCTAAAGAAGGTTATGGAAAAGATTAAAGGTACAGATGTTGAGAAACTTCTCAAAGAGTACAACGTAATCTAATTAGCTTATAGAGCCTTTTTATAAATTCCTTTTATTGGGTCAAACCAGTAAGAGGAATTTTTTATGTCTTTAGTCTGACTTCTTTACAAGGAAAATTTTAATAAAAATTTAATTTGATATTTATTTAGCTATTTGATATTCTGCACTGTTGAAATTTTGGTAACAAAAAGGAATGACTATGAAAGTTAGAGCTGTAATAACTCTTTTTTTGTTTTTTTATCAATTATCATTTTCTCTTCATGCGAGGATATAATTGAAAAGCCTCAAGAAGAAATAAGACATGAGAATATCATATATAAGATTATAGATGACGAAAGTGTTGTTATATCTTCTGTTGAAGAGAAGAAAAAGACAGATTGGAATTGCACCATTGCTGAGAAAATTGAAAAATACACAGTAAGAGTTGTGGAAGATGATGCATTTTCTTACTGCACAGGACTTCTTTCTCTCGAGCTACCTTCATCAATAACTAAGATAGGAAAAAATATAGTAAGCGGGGCAGAATCCTTAGAAAAAATAACAATTTTGTCTGATAGCTTTACACTTTCAGACAATACATTTTCAGGAGCAACAAAGCTAAAAGATGTATACATAGAAAACATAAGCAAAACAGAATGGGAGAATATGATAAAGGATGGTAAAGAAGAGACTGTTGCTTATGACGTTATTTTCCATCTCAAAGAAAATATTAGCTACTTTAGAGAAAAAGAGATTGTAATAGATGGAGTTGAGTATAGAATCAAAAGGCTCAGTGGATATGCTATTGTAACTGGAGTAATAGAAGATGCAACAGAGATAACTATCCAAAGTGAAATCGAAGGTATTCCTGTTACAATGATTGCAAATAATGCGTTTGTTGATAATAAAAACATAGTGAGTGTAGAAATACCATCTTCTATCTTAGATCTTCCTACGGGTGCTTTTTCTGGATGTGCTCGATTAAAAAGTGCAACAATCAATGCCTCTATAACAGCTCTTCCACCTTTTATTTTTGAAGGATGTTGGTATCTTTCAAGCGTCAAATTACCTAGTACATTGACTAGTATTGGAGAGCATGCCTTTACATCTTGCCATTCACTTTCTTCAATCGACATCCCAGATAGTGTTGAAATAATAGGTGCTCAAGCTTTTGAATCGGCATCTTTTAAAACTATAAAGCTTCCATCTAAACTAAAAGCTATTTCTTCTCATTGTTTTGGGTATTGCTCTGAATTAACAAGTATTGAAATCCCAGAAGGTGTAACAAGCATAGAATCATATGCTTTTGATAATTGTAGTAATTTGACAAATATAGAATTGCCTTCAACGCTAGATAAAATTGGTAAATTGGCATTTACTGGTTGTATTAGTCTTGAGAGTATTACGCTTCCTTCGTCTCTTATTGAAATTGGGGACTATGCTTTTAGGAGAGCTAGCGGGAATCCTCGGTAATTCAATTACCGAGATGAAAGCGTTAAAAAAATAAAGCGAAATTATATTTTTATATACAATTTTTGCTTATTGTTGTATACTGTAAACATGAAAATAAATCTTGTGCATTACAGAACTTGTGTATGTAATATTAACTACCATATGGTATGGTCTGTTAAGTGCAGAAAAAAGGTTCTGACGAGTGAGAGAGAAGCTTTTCTAAAATAATGTAGCAAAAGATAAGG
>DHMZ01000074.1:1053-9072 GCA_002406055.1 Spirochaetales bacterium UBA4629 | reverse complement strand
TTATATGCTAACTAATATAAAAGGGAAGAAAGTTCAACATCCAGGTCTTCCTTTTTTTGAAATGGAAACAATTCTTGGCGATATGACCTTTTATATGGCACCTGCACAAATCTTTATGGATAAAATACTTTATGCTAAATTGCTAGAAGACGAGTGTTATGTAATGTGTTCCTTTGTTATCTCTATTGATGTTGCTGTTGGAGAGTATCAAGAAGGTGCAATATTTGATGAATCTCACATTTTGAGATTACTTGGAGATTCATTAGAAAAAGGAACTTTTGAAAGACTTGAAAACACATTAAAAGATGATGTTATTGTCGCTGGGAAGGAAACAACATGGAATAAAAGGGATAGCTTACTTAGATTTCGCTCTGTCTTTTATGAACAAATAAAACAAAATGCAAAAATCACAACAGAACTAATTAAGGTAAAAAAGGTTTTATTAAAGAACTCTTCTTTAACAGAGGGAAAACTTGGCCTTAAACTTGTAAGAATATCTGACAAGAAAGTAATGGGTTATGCTTTTTTGGAGTTATCAGGCGATCATCTTATCTCTAGCATTAGTTTTTGCTATGAAGACAATATCTTCGAAGAAGAAATAATAAAAAGAAGTAATATCTTAAGTTTTGGCCTTTCTCCTGGAAAGCTAAGTACAATAAAAACTAAAACAGAGCTAGAGTTACGACAGCTTTTAGATAACATAATTAGAGGAAAAACATCTGATTACTCTATTCTTTTTGCAAGTTTAGCCAATGATGCAATATTTAATGATGATGGAACTTCTTATATTGGAAAAGCAAATGCCTATTACTATTTTGATTACGTTATAAAAAAAATGAGGGAAAAGAAGATTGAGATTTTTACTACAACTCATAATACAGCAGTTATATATAAAGATTATTGCTATGTATTCACTATTTACATGAATACTAGAGGCAAAATAGGAATTATTAAATTAAGTGTTATAGAAAAATCTACTTTTTTGAAAAAGGAACAATTGAATCCCGTGCAATTAACTCCGTGTCTAAAAGAATAGATCTAGGTTTAGATAATGGATCATTAATCTTTTCAAATATCGTCTCCCCTGCAGTAAAACCAAGTTGATAGCTTGGTTGATTTATAGTGGTAATACCAGGGTTTGTAATTGAAGCAACTTCAATGTTATCAAAACCTACAACTCCTAAATCTTCAGGAACTCTAATGTT
Organism: Spirochaetales bacterium UBA4629; assembly: GCA_002406055.1. Classification (GTDB taxonomy): domain Bacteria; phylum Spirochaetota; class Spirochaetia; order Sphaerochaetales; family Sphaerochaetaceae; genus Ornithospirochaeta. The sequence continues at coordinate 7,867 of DHMZ01000074.1, read as the reverse complement.
ATATCTTTTAGCAACCTTAAGAACAGAAATAGCTAAGACATCAGCCGCACAAAATATAGCATCTGGCCTGTCTTCTGTTCCAAGAAGTTGAGATGCAGCAGAATAGCCTAAGCTATATGATATTTCAGGAAGCGATATCTTCCAATTCTTAGGAACAACAAGCCCTCTTTCCTCAATAGCCTTTTCAAATCCTCTTAACCTTTCTTGAGCATAGTTGAAAGATAGAGGACCATTGATAAAAGCAATACGTTTATAGTTCATGCCAATTATATACTCTGTTGCTGTCTTTGCTGCCGCATAGTCATTTATGCTTACATATACGCCATCAGACTCCTTGTTGTATTCAGTACATTGAACAAATGGAAACTCTTTATTTATCTCATTTGCAATATCTGTTTGAAGCTTTCGTGAAAGCGATATTACTCCTCTAGCATTAGACATTTTTACTACATCTAAAAAGTGCGAGAGGTTATTTTTTGTAATATTTCCAATAAATAAAAGAACCTCATAGTTATGGGAATTAATACTTGTCTTTATTCCTTTAACAACATTGTCATAAAAAGGATTCTCTATCGATGGAAGAGAGAGAATAATTATTCGTTTATTATTTTCGACTTGACTACTAAGAATCGAATCAAAATCATAACCAGCATCTATAATCTTTTTCTTTATCTTTTCGCTTGTTTCTTTCTTAACAAGTTCAGGGTGATTCAAAACTCTAGATACTGTTGCTGGAGATACATTTATTTCTTTTGCTATTTTCGTTACAGGAAGACTAGCTCTTTTCATAATAAAAGAATAGATAAAATAAATAGAAATGTCAATATTTCTGAAACGATTAAGATGTTTCAGAAATATATTGCTCTTTCAATAATTTTGTTCTTGCTTATTAATTAATTTAGTTAATTTCATATTATATAATGAATTATTTTTATAAAATATTTTCTTGTCAGATAAAAAAAGTGGTAGTAGAATAAAATTACACAGGTGAAACAAATTGTTATTTCATTTTGTTTCATAAATGGAGGACACTATGAAGCTTGGACTACTAAGCTCTATTTTAGATGGTTGGAACTACGAAGAAGTTATAGATATTTGCTCAGAAATGTCATTCAAGTGCACAGAGCTTGCTTCTTGGCCACAGGGAAAGGCTGAGAGAAGATATGCAGGAGTTTCACATATCGACAGCGAAAGAGTCTTAACAGACGATGAGTATGCTTCTCATATCTTAGAATACGCAAAGAAGAAAAATGTCTTTATATCTTCTCTTGGTTACTATCCTAATGTTCTAGATAAAAATAAAGAGAAAGCTGATAAGTCCATTGAGCATATATACTCTCTTATAAAAGCTAGCAAAAAGCTTGGCATTAATATGGTCACTACATTCATAGGAAGAGACCAGAGTAAAACAGTGGAAGAAAATCTTCCTCTTGTAGAAAAAATATGGACACCTCTTTTAAATGAAGCAGAAAAAGATGGAGTAAGAATTGCAATTGAGAATTGCCCGATGATTTTCTCTAAAGATGAATGGCCTGGCGGACAGAATATATTCACTACCCCATCCAATTGGGATAAAGTCTTCTCTCTTTTAAAGAGCGATAAGCTAGGAATCAATTTCGATCCATCTCATTTTGTTTGGCAAGGTTTAGATTACGTAAAAGCTATCTATGACTATAAGGACAAAATTTTCCATGTTCACTTCAAAGACATTAAGCTCTACAAAGACAAACTTGCGAGAGTTGGGGTGATGGCATACCCACTTGAATATATGTCTCCAAAACTTCCTCCTTACGGCGATGTTGATTGGGCTAAATTTGTCGGAGCACTTACAGATATTGGATATGACGGAAGTGCATGCATAGAAATTGAAGATAAGGCTTTTGAAGGATCAAAAGAACGAATCCTAGATTCTATCAAGATAACTAAGAGATATATGGATAACTTTGTTATCTAAAAAAGGAAAGAAAATGAACGTAGCAATTATTGGATGTGGCAGTATTGCCCGTCAGCGCCATGCATATGAATACAGCCTAAACAAAGACGTTAAAATTGTCGGCTTTTTCGATTATGTAGAATCGAGAGCAAAAGAGATGGCCAAAGAGTTTAATGCAAAGGTCTATCCAACACTAGAGAGTCTTCTTGAAGATAAAAATGTAGATAGCGTCTCTGTATGTGTTGCTAACCGTTTCCATTCAGACATTACAATCAAAGCTCTAAGAAGTGGCAAAAATGTTCTTTGCGAAAAACCTATGGCAACCAATTTAGAAGACTGCATTAGAATGGTAGAAGAGGCAGAAAAAGCAAAAAAGCATCTTCTTATTGGCCAAAACCAAAGACTGACTCCTGCACATAGAAAAGCAAAGGAACTTATTTCATCTGGTAAGATGGGAAAAACAATCGCCTTTTCAACGATGTTTTGTCATGGCGGTCCTGAGAGTTGGTGTGTAGATAAGAGCAAGAATACTTGGTTTTTTAAAAAAGATAGCGCTCAATTTGGTTCTATGGCAGACTTAGGCATCCATAAAATTGACCTTATGCGCTACTTAATTGGTTCGGACATTGAGAGTGTTTATTCAGAAATGTGTGTCTTAGATAAAACATTTGAAGATGGATCCCCTATCGAAGTTGATGATAACTCTGTTGAGATTCTTAAATTTAAAAATGGAGCATTTGGTACTGTAACTACAAGTTGGACTTGTTACGGAACAGAATACAACCAAAGCAACATCTTCTGTCAAAATGGAGTGCTTAAGCTCTATTCTGATCCTGAGTATTCATTGATTATCGACTACAGAGATGGAAGGGAAGAGAAACTTAGCCTAGATAGAATCCAAACTAATAGCGACAAACAAATGGCAACAAGTGGTGTTATAGACGAATTCGTATCAGCTGTATCAGAAGACAGGAAAAGCATCTTAGATGCATCTGATGTTATTGAATCTATGAAGGCTGTCTTTGCTTGTGAAAGGTCATTTAAAAACAAAAGAGAAGAAAAGGTTTAAAAAAACCATAAATAAAAAAGGAGAATACAAATGAAAAAAATTATCGTTTTCATGCTTGTTCTTGTCACTGCATTAAGCTTATTTGCTAATGGTACAAGCGAAACAACAGCAAAAGCTCAGAAGATCTACGTCTTGGGACCAACTCCAGACCATGGTTGGACAGCTCAGGCAGGTTCTTATGCACAGCAGAAGTGTGAAGAAATCACAAAAGAAGGAAAGATTAAGGCTGTTTACATGGCTGCTTCTTCTGGTGAAGAACAGGTCGACCAGTGTAACACAATCATCGCTAACGGCGATGCTTCTGGCGTTGTCATGATGGCTCTCGAAGATTCAGCAGCAGCTGGACAGGAAGCTCTCTATGCAGCAAAGATTCCATTTATCTCTTTCGATAGATTTATCGAATCAACAATGGACTATGCTATCCTTAACTACAGTGGAAACAACTGGCAGTGTGGTGCTGGTATTGCTTACTGGCTACAGCAGCATGGAATGAAGCCAGGCGACACAGTCGTTACTCTCTATGGAGACAACGGTACTGTATGTAAGTATAGAGAAGAAGGCTTCAGACAGTTCTTAAAGGGCGAAATCGAATATTCAGATAAGGCTACAGGTAAGAGCTATAAGACAACTCAGGTTTGGACAGATGGAGAACTAGACCCAGTTTTCAATACTTACTCTGTTGTTTGTAACTGGTCTGCAGATGGAGCTTATGACTATCTCGAGCAGAAACTTGAAGAAATCGTCAATAAGGCAGAAGGTAACCTCTACATCTATTCTATGGATGATGAAATGACATTCGGTATGCTTAACCTCCTCGAAGGTTCATCATTAAGTGCTGATACAAAAGCTAAGATTGAAAAGCTTAATGTTTACATTTCAGCTATTGGTGGTATGCAGGAACTCTATGATGTCATGAGTGGAAAAGCAACACAGGCTAAGGTTGCTAACCAGTACTTCGACGATATGATGAGTGTCTACTTCAGCCCATCTATGATGAAGAGTGTTATTGACAAGATGGTTGATTATCTCAATGGCAATTGGAACTACAAGCAGGGTGATGTTGATACAGAACCAGTTTGGATTGTTGACAGACAGAACGTTAACCAGTACGAAGGCTTCTTAGGTCACTAAGATTTACTAGAGAGAGGATGCCTAGGGCATCCCTCTCTTTTACTATTGGATAAAAAAATGAAAAAAATTCTCGAGATGACACACATCTCTAAATCATTTGGTGGCTCTATTGCTCTTAAAGATGTTCACTTCTCTGTTGAAGAAGGTGAGATACATGCACTTTTAGGGGAAAATGGAGCTGGCAAAAGTACTCTTATGAATATATTAACAGGTGTAATTCCTTCAGATAGTGGAAAGATTGTTTTTATGGGTAGAGAATATATCACGCCTACTATTACTGAAATGGAAAAAGCAGGTATTGCATTTGTTCATCAGGAATTGAATGTTATTAATGATTTATCTGTTTCTGATAATATATTTTTAAGACGAGAGATAACCAATAAATTTGGTCTAATTAACGAAAAAGAACAAATTAAAAAAACAAAAGAACTCTTTATGAGTCTTGGTGTTAACATGGACCCAACAAGTTTGGTTAGCACATTAAAAACAAGTGAAAAGCAGCTATTAGAAATATGCAAGGCTCTTGATAGAGATGCAAAGCTCTTAATACTAGACGAGCCAACAACTGCCCTATCTTCTGACGAAATAGAACATCTTTTTAATATTCTAAGACAGCTGAAAAAGAAGGGAAAATCATTTATCTTCATCTCTCACAAGATGCCAGAAATCTTTGAAATAGCAGATCGTTTCACAGTATTACGTAACGGTACTTTTATTTCATCCAATTACATTAGTGCTGTTACTCCTTCTTCTCTTGCTCGTGACATGGTTGGAGAAAAATATCAAGAAGAAGATTACTATGAACCAAGAAAATTAGGCGAAGAGGTTCTGCAAGTAAAGAATCTAACAGGACCTGGCTTTAAGAACGTAAGCTTCACTTTAAGAAAGGGAGAAATCTTAGCACTGACAGGGCTTGCGGGCTCCGGTGCAAGTGAATTAATGCAAACACTATTTGGCGTATTGTCACAAGATAGTGGATGTGTTGAAGTAAACAAAGAAGTAGTCAGTGGAAACATTAGAACATTCATGAAGAATAGTATCTCAATGCTACCTGCAAATAGAAAGGAAAACTCTGTTATTCCTGATCTAACAATCATGGAGAACTTTGTTACTGCAGAACATGCTCTTTCTTCAAAGAAGCAGTTCATTAAGCCTCTTGAAGACAAAGAAAAATATTTAAAAGAAAAAGAAAGATTGAAAATAAAAGCAGATAACGAAGAGAACCCAATCTCATCTCTAAGTGGAGGAAATCAACAAAAGGTCTTCCTTGCTAGATGGCTTAATACGCAAAGCGAGGTACTACTTCTCGATAACCCTACCCAGGGCGTCGATGTAGGAGCAAAGAGTGAAATTTATAGGCTAATTATTGAATTTGCCAAAGAAGGCAAAGCAATCATTATCAACACCCTTGAAGTTCCAGAGATACAGAAAACAGCAGATAGATGCATTGTATTCTACGAGGGTGAAATCGTAAAAATCTTAGATCACAAGGATGTTGATGAAGCTTTAGTAATGGCTTATTCGACAGGTGCAATTGGAAGGTAAAAATGGATATTTCAAAGTTAAAAAAAGATAGCGCCAAGCTATGGTCACATTATTCATTCATCTTTGTAATGATTATCATCATGATAGTCTATGCTATAGCAATTGCTGCTAATGGCAATACATTCAAATGGAGTCATATATCAGCAATACTAGGCTCACAGAACACATGTATCGTTGGAACAATGGCTCTTGGCATGGCCCTCGTAATCATAACAGGACAAATAGACCTCTCAATAGGATCGGCTCTGGTCTTAACAACGAGTGCAACTATTGTTGCTTTCAATATGACTAACTCTATTCTTGTTATGATCCTAACAGCGCTTGTTGTTGGTGGCCTATGTGGTTTAATAAACGGCTTACTTGTAGGACTTGCAAAGATGCCTCCTTTTATCGTAACGCTCGGAACGATGTTAATATATCGTTCTCTAACATTATCTGTTGTTAGAACTGTAGACTCATCAATTTCAGGATCAAACTCAAGTCAGTTTGCTCTTCTTAGAACAAATAGCAAATATGAGTTCTTAAGAATGAAATTCGGAACAGGAAAATTTGGTTTCTCAGCCTTCTCTATCCCATATATTACATTTGTATTCTTATTAATGGTTGTAATCTTCATCATCCTTACAAAGAAAACAAAATATGGAAAGAGCGTCTATGCAGTAGGATCAAATGAGAAAAGCGCTCATTTAAGTGGTATTAATACTACCTTTGTTAAGATTTCTGTATTTGTAATTACAGGATTAACAGTTGGTGTTGCATCATTCTTACAGGCTTGTAAGATTGGAAATATCACACCAGCTTCTTCAGGACAGAGCTATGAAATGTACGCTATCGCAGCAGTCGTACTTGGTGGAGTAAGCATGTCTGGAGGAAAGGGAAATCTTCTTGGCGTATTATTTGGTGCTCTATCCTACACCACTATTAACTTCATCATAGTCTCTATTCCATCTCTTAGTGTTGATATCCAAGACACATTCCAGGGCCTCGTTTTAATTATTGTTATTCTTATTCAAACAGTTGGACCTGTTATCAAAGAGAGTTTCTTAAAAGCAAAAAGAAGAAAACAAGCTATAAAAGAGGACTAATATAAAAAGCAAGACAAAACTCCTCGGGCAAGATCCCGAGGTTTCTTTTTT
>DHMZ01000074.1:698-888 GCA_002406055.1 Spirochaetales bacterium UBA4629 | reverse complement strand
AATTGCTATAAATATTCCAGCATAAGAAAGGAAACCTACAAGAGTATGCTCCATCCAATTTGCAAAATAGGCAGAAGGAAACATAATAATACTTATAATCAAAAAATAGATTCCACTTTGTTTAGCTAGACTCCAAGTATCAATTTCCCAAATAACAGAGGCAGCAGAAAAACCTATTCCAATAAGTGAG
>DHMZ01000074.1:0-521 GCA_002406055.1 Spirochaetales bacterium UBA4629 | reverse complement strand
AATTCCAATAGGAAGTCCTAGTAAGCCACGTATAATAATCTTTTTTTTCATCTCTTTTCTCCTCATATTCCTAATAGTTGTTTAATTTTTGAGACATATCGCCTCGATACGTAAGTGACAGTTCCATTTAAGAGAGCAACTCGAATCGTTCCTGTAAGGCTTAAATCGAAACCTTTAACCTTCTTGAGATTAACAATGTCGCCATTAGATATTCTAACAAATGAATAGTTATTGAGCCGTTCTTCTACTTCATATAGCCTGAGTTTAAGGATATAAGTGCTGTTTTCTGTTTCAGCATAAACCTTTCCATTTAAGGCATAGACTCTGTAGATTTGATTTGGGTTTAGAACGATTACTTCATCGTCTATAAAACCAGCAAGCATTTGAGATTGCGGCACAGATAGTCTATTAAAAATCTCTTTAATTTCATCTGTTACTTTATCTGTCTCTATTATAATTTTGGGTTCAGTGCAATTTTCATCTATCTTGATTTCAATTTTCACTTAACATCCGTCCTTTCT
>DHMZ01000056.1 GCA_002406055.1 Spirochaetales bacterium UBA4629 | reverse complement strand
ACTTCTAAGCGAAGCGAAAGTTGTAGTAGTTCACTCACTTATATCTTTGAGTTATATTAATAGATGAGGTGATAAAAAATGAAAAAAATCGTTGTCTTACTTCTTGTTTGTGTTCTTTTGATTTCTGGTGTATCTGCTGCTTCAGCTAAGTATAAAACGGCTGTATCTCTTAATAGCGATGAGTTATTTTTAAATATTAAATTAAATAATAATTCTGGCTTCAGATTTGATGTTGCTTTAAATGCTGATTTTGTTGCTCTTTTTTCAAACAACAATATGGGACCTTATGCGAAATTAACAATGGATTTAACTAAGCAAAAGTTTATTGTTTATCCTGCTTTTGCATATATGACACCAATGAGTAATATGTTTGATGCAATGTTTACTGTTGGTCCTCGTTTAGAGTTTATGGGTAAGAATTTTAACTTAGGTTTTGATATTCTTGCACATATTGAATATAAGTTCTCAACTTCTTGGTTTGCTCGTTTTTCAACAGGTTTCATGATGACATTCTTGTCCATTAATAGTGGTAATGCTCAAAGTGGATTTGATCTATTGATTCCACTTCCATATATTGGACTTGGATATAGGTATTGATGAAGACTATAGGAAATATTCTTTGGCTTATCTTTGATGGATTGGTTAGTGCCATTTTATGGACTATATATGGAATACTGTGGTGTATTACAATCATTGGTATTCCAATGGGTTCAGTTTGCTTTAAAATGGCATCGCTTTCCCTTTGGCCATTTGGAAGAGACGTTGAGTTTAACGGTGGTTTTCCATCAGTTATTGCTAATGTTTTGTGGGTTATTCTTACTGGCTTTGAAATGGCTATTGTAGACGTTGTTATTGGTGCTCTTCTTTGCATTACTATTGTTGGCATACCATTCGGTTTACAATTTTTTAAATTTGCTAAGCTGTCGATAATTCCATTTGGTAGTAATATCGTATGATTTAATAGCACCAAAAATTGGTGCTTTAATTTTTGAGATGATAAAATGTGGGTTTTGTTTGCCTTTGGCTCTGCTCTTTTTGCGGGTCTAACATCTGTTCTTGCAAAGTGTGGAATCAAAAAAACTGATTCTGATGTTGCTACTTTTATTCGTACTTTTGTTATCTTACTATTCTCTATTCTAATGGTACTTATTGTGGGTTCTTTTCCTACTATAACTCAGATTGGAACTAAAACTTGTATATTTTTAATCCTTTCTGGATTAGCTACAGGAGCATCTTGGTTATGCTACTATAGGGCGCTTCAAATAGGTGATGTTAATAAAGTTGTGCCAATTGATAAGTCATCTTCAATTCTTACAATCATTCTTGCTTTTATCTTCCTTGGCGAAGAGATAAGCCTTGTTAAAGCTATTGCTATTCCCTTTATTGGAGTAGGTACTTTTCTTATGATAGAAAAAAAAGAAACAACAACGAATGATAAAGAGAAGGGCAGCTATCTTATATTTGCTATTCTATCTGCTGTTTTTGCTTCATTAACATCTATACTTGGTAAAGTTGGTATTGAAGGAGTTGAATCAAATCTTGGTACAGCTATACGAACAGTTGTTGTTCTTTTTGCTTCTTTCATTCTTGTTTTATGTAAGCATAAACAAAGCAAAATAAAAGAAATTGAAAAGAATGAACTCTTGTTTATTATTCTTTCTGGTATAGCAACTGGTGCATCTTGGCTATGCTATTACAGAGCTTTACAAGAGGGTAATGCAAGTGTTGTTGCTCCGATTGATAAGTTAAGTATACTAGTTTCTATAGGTTTTTCTGCCGTTTTCTTTAAGGAGAAGTTAACAGTAAAAGCAAGAATAGGACTAGTATTAATTGTTATTGGAACAATGATGATGCTTATTAAATAATAAGTATAGCTAACAAATTAGTTAATTTATTTGTTTATAAGTAATTAAAATAAAAGGGCTATTTTTTAGCCCTATTAAATTAAATAATCTTTAAAAGTAAAAATATAATTATTAGTACTCCTAACGTAATACGATATATACCAAAAACAGTAAAATCTTTTTTCTTTATATAACTCATTAAAAACTTAATTACAAATAAGGAAGTAATAAAAGCAACTATTGTTCCTTCAGCAAGAATTAAGATTTCTGTTTTGCTAAAAGAAAAGCCGAACTTTAATAGTTTTATTAATGATGCTCCAAACATTGTTGGTACTGCCATAAAGAAAGTGAACTCAGCGGCACTTACTCTATCAACAGCAAGGAGTAGAGCTCCCATAATTGTTGCTCCTGAACGTGATGTTCCTGGTACTAATGAGAGTATTTGGAATAGACCAATATATAGAGCTGTTTTGTAAGAAATATCATTAACAGAACTAGTTATTTCTTTTCTGTTTTTATTTATTATTTCAATTACAATAAAGAGAACACCATAGACAATTAAGGCAAGAGCAATGACAAGTGGAGTATGTAAATGTTCTTCCATCCAGTCATCAAACAAGATGCCTACAACTCCAGATGGAATAATTGCAACAATTGTTTTTAACCATAGTGTAAGAGTATCTTTTTGGACTTCAATCTTTCCTTGTTCATTCTTTTTTAATGGAAACATCTTCGACCAAAAAAGTATTACAACAGCTAATATAGCTCCCAATTGAATTACAACAAAGAACATCTCTTTAAATTCTTTTGTTGCATTAATGCTTAAGATATTATCGAGTAGAATCATATGTCCTGTACTCGATATAGGAAGCCACTCTGTTATGCCTTCAATTACACCTAATAGAAATACTTTAAAGGCTTCTAATAAATTCATCGACTCCCTCCATAGCTTTACTCATTTTCAAGCTCAAGCATTCTATTAGCTTTGATTGTTTCTTTTGTATGTGATGTTTTATCGTTTTCCATCAAATATGATAAGAAGTCAGAAATTCCACCATTGCCATAACCCTCTGCTTTAAGTTCTTTTGCTCTTATTTTACAGTAATAGTAATCACTTCCTCTTAAGACAATTGTACATGGTCTACTGTCTTTCTTATCATCTTTTTTTGTATTAGAACTAAGGTTTACTACTTCTTGTTTTTCTTCCTTTACTTCTTCTTTTTTATTAATTCCAAATGATCCTAGTAAGTTGTCTTTTCTGCTCATTATTTGTCTCCTTTTTCCTTTTCGTTTTTATTTATATCTTTTATTAATTCCTTGCAGAATTTTTCATAGTCGCCTGCAACGCTGCTCTTTGGAGCTGAAGAGAATAAATCCTTTTCATCTGCTTGAGAAACCTCTATAGCAACACCTTGTCGTATTTTAGCTTCAAAAACTTTTGTATCTATTTTCTTTGCTATATCGTCCAAAACCTCTAAAACATCTTTGCTTAGCTTTGTTCTTTTGTTATAACGAGTGATTAACAATCCGCTAATCTTGATATTAGGATTTTCATCTTTAATTTCATTAATTATCTCTGTTAATGCTTTTATTCCTTGTATAGAAAATGATGCTGCATTAACTGGAACTACAACATAGTCTGACGCAATTAAATCATTAAGAGATAGTATTCCTAGTGAAGGAGGGGAGTCTATTACACAATAATCGTACTGATCACTGACTTTCTTAAGTGCAGAGCTAAGCATATTGTATGCTTTGTATTGTGTATATCGTCTATCTGCATCTGAAAGCGATAAAGAACAAGGGCATAAATCACCTATTGTTGTTTTTACTATGATATCGCTTAAATCGCATTTGCCATCAAAAACTAAATCTAAGGTCTTAACATCATCAGGGTTAATTCCCATAGATTGAGTTAAATTCCCCTGTGGATCAGAATCGATTATTAAGACTCTTTTCTTTTTCTTTACTAAATAAGCACCAAGAGTAGAAGATGTTGTTGTCTTACCAACTCCACCTTTTTGGTTTGATATTGAAATAGTAATCATAACGCATCCTTTATTAAATTTTATTTTATATTAAATCATCATTAAAGAATATGTAAGATATTAATACTCAATACGTATTAATTTTTATGTTAAATTTATAATTCATTAACTAGAAAACAATGATTTATGTTTTTTCTTTTATATTTCAATACATAATAAGAAAATATAATGAAAAAATGATTATTCTCTATTTGTAGTGGATAACCTTAAGCCATAATTTTGATAGAAGGAAAATCAAAACCACCCATACAGAAGTAGATCATATTCTTAAAGTTTTCCATATTTCTAAACCTTCTAGTTTTAGATTTAATAAGACTAATCTTTAAGTTAAAACCTTCTAAAATTGCATTTGTTTTGTGAGAAATAAAGTAATTTAGGATCTCTACTGCATTTCTTGTAAGACTTTCTGAAACCTTTCGTATTTCATGAACAGAACTGTTAGCCATCTCTAAAAACAAATCTTCGAAAAAAGAGCAAGCACTTTCAAAGTCATGGAAGTCATTATAAAGCTCTTGTAACTTTAGCTTGTATTTGTAAGCAATTATTGTATCTAAGCTATTTTCGGAAGAGAGAAGTTCATCTAGTCTGTTAGCCTGCTTTTCACTAAGGTTATCTCTGCTTGGCAGCCATAGATATTTTGTTCCTTTTAGAATTCTATTCTTTTCTTTGTCTTTGGAATTGCTTTCTCTCCTTCTTACATTATCAACAGCTTCTCCTACCATCTTTACGACATGGAACTTATCTACAGTAAGGGTGGCTTTAGAAAAGAGAGTTTGCATCGAGTTACGCTAACCATGACACATATCACTTGTTATGTCTGTGACAGCATCTTTATTGCCATTATGAGCACAAGATACCTCACTAAAAGAAGATACTGCATCATTGCCTTTGCCGTTTTGGATATCTAAACCCTTGCTTTGGGATTCTTTTTGTAACATAGTAGTTGAGTATACTCCATAATTTTGTGTCATGTTCACCCATTTCTTCCGCTACAGTTTTCACTGCAAGGTGCTTCAAAAGAGATAGTATTACGCCTTCCATCATAAGCGTAAAACCAGAGCCTTCTCTTCCCCAAGGTACATCAACAGTCCTTACTCCATGCTTTGAGCATTGTATCCTTGGAACGGAGGCATGAATGTAGCATCTGTATTGGAAGAAGTTGAGATGTCTCCAAACTCTCTCTTGTGTCATAGCTTGTATGTTCCTCACTACATATAGAACATGGAAATCTAGAGCTTTTCAAAAAGGATACATATATATGTAACTCTAAACGCCTTGCTTTCTTCTGAGATGGAAAAAGTTCTTTTTTATCTATTGTTCAAGGTGAATAAATACCGATGGCAGCGCTAAAAAGATTGAATTCAGATGTGTTTGTCATACACTCTTATTGTACTTGTAATACAACAATTTAGACTATCTCTTATTAACTATTACCCACCATAAACAGCGAATGACCTTTATTAAACATAACATATTGTATAAATAATTTTACATTTTAAATATGACTTATTAAATATATTACTAAAAAGCATTAATTAAATAATTTTATTTCTTGTGTATATAACAAAGAATAAAAAATAATATTTAAAGAACAAAACATAAAAATTAATACGTATTAAATAGAAAAAGACTTTCCGCTAAGAAAGTCTTTAAATTATCTTGATAACATATCAAACCATAATTTCTTGACTGTTTCTAAGATAGAAAACGTATGACGTAATATGTTTATCTGGATAGATTGTACTGATAGCCTTTTTATAATAATTAAGTTGATTAGTATGTTTTTTTTCAGACAAGGTACTATCTGTTTTAAAGTCTATAATGATTATTTCATCATCTTTTATTGCAAGTAAGTCAATTATTCCTTCAACAATATAGTCATCATCCTTTATGTAAAATTCCTTTTCAGGAAACAAATTATATGATTTTATATATGAGTATAAATCTGAATTAAGAAAGTTATCACGAAGAGCAAATCCTTCATCAATAATTTTCTTTCGATCTTTTTCTTCTTTAAAATAATGAGATAAATCTTCTTCTTCATTATTAAAATAATGTTCTAAAAGTGAATGAACAAATGTACCAAATTCAGTAATTCTTTCTTCGTTTCTCTTTTTATTTTCTTCATCTGTGAGTTTTGGATCAGTTCTAGTAAGGATAGCGTCTATTTTTAAAGAAGGAAGAACAACTTCGTCTTTGTATGTACCTTCAGTTTTAAAAAGATCATTATCCTTAATTAGAGTTGTGACTCCAATCTTTTTCTTTTCTTCCTCGACTTTTTCTTCTTTAGGGTTATTGTACCATGCTGAGATAAGAGCTTTATTATGCTTTTCTCTTTTTTTACTCTCTCTAAATTTTGAATAGTAAACTGGAAAGAACTCTTTGCATTCAATAATGCTACTTTTATCAAAAAGATTAAAATCTAAGCCTTTTAATAAATATTGAAGCATTGAATTATAGCTTTCATCTTTTGGATAAGTAATCTCATTATTTTTGTTTATAATCTTACTTGAAATTGATGAAGTAAAGATAAGGTGATTTTCACTACGTGTTGCGGCAACGTATAAGACACGTTTAGTTTCAGCATTTTCAATCATGTTATCTGATTCTTTTTTTACGATACTAATAGGATTAATGAGTTTATTATTATCATCAATAAAGTATGGTAGTAATGGTAGAGAAGAGGGGAGACGATATGGATAAAAATTATCCACGCTACTTTTTCCTCCCATGTCAGAAACAAAAACAATTGGATACTCTAGTCCCTTAGATTTATGTATTGTCTGTATTGTTACACCACTTGTTTCTTCTCTTAACACATTTAAATCTTTAAAATCTGAAACATCTCCTAACTTTTCTCTTATTCTGTCTAGGAGTTCGATTAGACCTTTGTTTGAAGAATCATAATCATTAGCAATTGTGTATAGATAGTCATAATGTTCACTATAACTAGCATTTTTTCTTTCACTTTCGATGAAGAATCTATATCCTGTTTCAAACCAAAGGTAATCCATGATAGAGCAAAGGGATTGTTTTTTTTCTTTCTCCTTTAACTCTGTCAAAATTTGATTTGCATTTTCTAATTTTAATAAACCATCCTGAGAAAGATTTAGAGTTAATTCTTTATCTTTACGATGGTTAAACATGATATGCTCAATATCTTCATCGCTCATATTTACAAAAGGTGAGCGTAAAAATGAAGCAAATGAAAGAGTATCATCTAAGCCATAAACACTTAGCTGCAAGACAGAATAAAAATCATTAAGAACAGCATCCATTGTAAGTGATTTGTTGTCTGTAACATTAAAAGGAATGTTAAAAAGTCTTAATGCCTTTTCAAAGCTACTTTGATTAGTACTCTTTTTTAGAAGGATAGCTATATCTTCTAACTCTGGATATCTTGTTTTTATTTTATTATCTTTTGGATCTTTGTAAGATACTAAATACTTGTCCTTCTCTGAACCCAATATTTCTTCTTTAATGATTCTTGCAACTTCATATGCTTCAGATAGCGTGGCGTTAGTGAGAATATCTTTTTCCTCATTATTTGTAAGACTATCTTTTGCATTAAGGTATCTAAAGGAGATTTGGCTTTTTACTCTTTCATTTTTACTCACTAATGGAGTGTATTCAGCTTCATAGTCTTCTTGGCATTCACCTCTTACTGGCATTATTGACGATGAGAAAACTTTATTTATCTTATCAATTATCTCTTTTTCACTACGAAAGTTTTGTGTCAAAGGTAAGACTCTTTCTTCACCAAAGTCTTTGCTTATGTTTTTAAATACAGAGACATCGGCTCCTCTGAATTTGTAGATAGACTGCTTTTCATCACCAACCATAAAGACCTTTTCTTTTATAATGTCATTAATAGTTGGATATTCATTCTCTACAAATACTTCTTTACTTGCTAATAGGTAGACAAGTCTCTTGTTTTCTTCGTTATTATCTTGGAACTCATCCACCATTATTTTCTTAAATTTTTTGTTATAAAAAGTGCGTAGTGAGTAATTTGTTTTTAATATATCGATGCTAAGTAGAATAACATCATGGAATGTTAATAAACCTTCTTCTCGCTTATGTCTAATAAGACGTTTTTCAAATTCACATATTAAGGATGAATATCCTTTTAGAAGAGTGAAACTTGAAATATCTAAATATTTTTTAGTTGAGTTATATACCTTAAATTCATCTTTTATTGTGTTACGCAATTCGATGAATTCTTCAGTCATAGCTTTGTTTTCTGAGACACTTCTTTTTCTAGAAAATGTTGGAGTAAAGTCAGCATTATTCTCTAGTGAAATAAGAGCTTCTGACACAACATTTACATCATCTTCAATTGTTTTATATGGACTAAATTTTTCTATAAAAGATGTAAGATTTGCTCTTAATTTTTCTTTGTTTTCATCAAATTTATTCTCAATTATAAAATAAACTTCATTTTTTGTTTTTTCATATAATTCGTTATAGTCAGAAGAATAAGGGTGTGAGATATCTATAAATGAAGAAGATATAGTTTTAAAAGCAGAGAGTAGGTTATCGAAAGATACATATCTGCATATTTTTTCAACGTCTTCCTCTTTTTCTATCTTATCGTTAAGTATATCTTTTAGTGTCTTAGAAACAAATTCATTTAAATCTCTATCATCTTCAATTAAAAATGTTGGTGATATTCCATAGCGAATACAATCTTGTCTAACAATGCGTGAACAAAAGCTATCAGTTGTAGATATCTCAGCATTACTAAATCTCTTCAGTTCTTCTTCGTCTATTAAACCTTTCTCTACAGCTTTTTTAATAATGAGGTAGATTTTTGCTCTCATGTTTGCTGTTGCAGCTTTCGTAAATGTAATTGTTAAAATCTCATCACTGTGGATTCTATCTTTCTCATTCTCATAATCGAATAACAAACGTAAAAAGCGATATGTCAGTACAGTTGTTTTTCCACTTCCTGCACCTGAAGGAAGAACCGAGTACGAATCATAGAGAACAGCTTTTCTTTGAGGAGATGTAACAGACGTAATATCAAAATGTTCTTCTAAGCAAAAAGCAAGGAATTTATCTTCTTTTTCTTTATTCATTATCTTCCTCCAATTGAGCAACAAACTTTTCTCTGCAGAACCTCATGAACTTACACATTGAACAGCCTCTTTCACTATAGAGTGGTGTAAAGTTACCTTTTTCAAGATTATCTTTTATTTTATCGAGTCTTTCCTTAGCATTAAGCGTAACTACATCTTCCGTAAAACCATTGTGGTAAGTATTATTCCCAGATTGGTAGCTCTCCACTGGCCAAACAACTTTGTAGTCACCTTCTTTAAAAGAGTAGAAGGCGCCGCCTTTTACTCTATAGTTTTTATCATTTTCAAGCAGAAGTGAATAAAGAATGAGCTGTAATGAAACAAGATTTACATCACTGGTGTTGTAGTCGCTAGTGCCACTTGTTTTCCAATCTAGTACGTATACATAGCCATCTTTATCTTTAAGGAGTGTATCAATTCTTCCTTTTATCGAGATATTTCTATTTAGTGGGTAGTTCTCTATAGGTATTTCATTTCCAACTAGTTCATATTCAGAGTAAATTGAAGCTTTATTTGATGAAATAATTTTTTCTAAGTTATTAATATATTTACCGAGAATGTGTGAATAAGAATATGGGGTTGTTAAGCCATTATGATTCTTTGCTTTTTCAAGCTCCTCAATAAAAATATACTCCATTCTCTCTACATCTATATTGGCAATCGTTTTTGCTTCTTCAAGCGCTTTCTCTACTGTTGAATGCAGGATTTTTCCTATTTCTAGAGGATCTTCGTAGAGAGGAGAGTAATTCTTTTCTCTTATGTTCAATATATCTTGAACATATCCACGATAAGGACATAAATCGTATTCTTTTACAGTAGAAACACTTATTTCTTTTTTATCATTAGAGGAAAGTGGAAGTGTAACTTTTTCTTTTCTTCCTTTTAGTGGAGAAGAAAGAGCTTTCTTATAGCTTTCAGCTTGGTAAATAGAGCATCTAACATTAGGTTTTTTGTTCTCTCTCCATAGTTTTTTTTCTGCATAGTATTCATCTTCTATTTTTTTCTTATCAAAAAAGGAAGAATCTAAAAACAAGGAAGGAAGGAGTCTTGCTCCATCAAAGCCTAGTTTAGTTCCACTTATAACTAATTTCTCAGTAAAAATAGGTGAGGCATATAGTGATAGAATGTTTGTTGTTAAATCTGTACTCTCAGGTCGTGTAAGCGAAACAAGATATGGGTAATCGTCAATCTTTTTCTCTGTAGTTTTGTCATCTAGACCAATTATGTAGTGAACTTTTGTAATTAAACCACAAGAAGCAGGGTAGTTATATACTCTAATACCACTCTTCTTATCTGATTTTTCTACATATGGAGTTTCTTCTATTAGTGATAAAAAGAACCTAAAAGTATCTTCCTCTAAAGATGGAGAAATATCTCTTAAGATGTCTAAGACCGTTCCAAATACTAAATCTTCTTCTTCATTCCATTCGCCTTCAGAGAAGAATGTATCTCTAAAAAACTTTAGTTTTTCTAGTGTTATTTGGCTATTATTACTTCTTACTATCTCATTTATATTTTTGCTCACAGAGTAGAATAATTCTCTTTCTTCGCCACTTAATATTTTTAGCCAATCTTTTGAACTATGGCTTTCGAGTTTATTATCGATAGCTTTTCTTACTATTAAAACTAAACTTTCTCTATCCTTAAAAGGAAATACTGGGTTAAGAAGAAGGCGTTTCGTCTCTTCTATATCCCAATTGCTTTTAACGGTATTGTACATTGCTCTAATAAGCTTTCCTTCAGGGTAGGAAGAAAGAGCTTCACTTGACGTGAAAACTAGGGGAATATCATGCTTTTTAGCTTCACTTATTAAGTATGGCTTATAGCTTGAAAGAGAAGATGACGTGATAGATATATCACTATCTGAGTACTTTTCTCTATCTTTCTCTATTTCTTCCATCGTCCGTCTTATTTCAATAAGTGAGTTTTCATATTCTTTTAATGATGATAGTGGAGCATTTTGAGGTATTTTTATTGTTTCTACTAGATCAAGTGAAACAATTTTTTCTGCAATTGTGCTTGTAAATGTCTCTGGAAAGACAAAAACATATTCTCCCTTTTTAATAAGAGAAAAGTCTGGATTAAGATAGTTCTTTTCAAATAGTTTATTTTCAATTAGGTATTTTTCATACTCACTTCTTAGTTTATCTATATCGTTTAGCATACTTTGATTCATATGCTTTCTTATTTCATCATCGTTAGATGGGAAAAAAGGTAGGTAAGCACTAATTGAGTTTGCATAGCTCATTATGCTTTCCTTATAAAGAGGGGAAGAAAAATATTCTAGTTTTTCTAATCCTCCATTTTTTAAAAATGAATATGAAAAAGTTTTACGTTCTGTTTTAGTAACAGCTTTTTTCTCTTTAGTATCAAGAAGTGAGAGAAGAAAGCTATCCCAACTAAGTGCTCTATCTTTAAAAATTGCCTTATTAGGATTAGTTGAAACAAAATTCATTAAATAATTTCTTGCTATTGTTTCTGATGTAAAAACTAGCTTTTTCTCTGTATTTAAAAAGTATGAAAAGACACTATCTATTACGTTCATGTTTATATTATAGAACAAAACAAAGATTCCATTAAAGAATTACTTTCTAAATGTAATAGATATTATTGCTTATGTAATACGTATTAAAACAGAAAAAAAACTTTTTTTGTCTACTTCTATTGACAGGTACAAACTCTATGTCAAAAATTAGACAAACTCTATGTC
>DHMZ01000111.1:262-2585 GCA_002406055.1 Spirochaetales bacterium UBA4629 | reverse complement strand
ATAGTTGCTTTACCTGTTGGTTCTTGGCGTAGATTTGCATCACAAGCAGAGAATACAAAAATAACGAACAAACTGATGATAAATAGTGATAAAAAGTGTTTTCTCATTGAAAAATAACCTCGTGAATGTGAGAACAGGCCAGAATACACATTCAATATGGCTATGTCAACGATGCATTTTCTTTTAGAAGCTTTCCTCTGTGCTAGATATCAATAGCACTATTCCGCCTATATAAAGAAGAATTGAGAACAGTACAGGAATCAAAGAAGAAGTGGCAGCAAGATATAATCCAATAATGAAGCAAATAAAAGAGATGCAACGTTTTGTATTTGATGCTGTTTTATCTTTTGTTGCAGATATGATCATCGTTGCTATTGTTGCTACATACATAAGCAGAGTCGCCATTTGTAGATAGGCATCATATGAGGACATGAACGGATGCCCTATTTCTTGATTTGAGTTTATTGGTGCAAGAATGCAAAGGATTAATGCTGAACCAATTACAAGGAATGTATGCAATGAGCTTCTCGAGCTTACTAGACCATAGAATCGTAATGCCGAAAGAAGAAAAATGGAGGCAGAACAGACAATAGCAAATCGCTCTAGAACTAATAAAGAAGATGGATCAAGAATATAGGTTCCTGTTATTTTTGTGTACTGGGGTATGATAAGAGAGGCTTGTAATGCAAGAACAGTGAACAAAAGAGGGTAGATCTCTCCATCTTGGGTATGAATTTTTCTTTTCAAGCGGAGAACAATTTGGGGGACCAATGCGATTATAAGAAGAATTCCTTGGGAAAGGTATCCTAAAATGCCAGAAATGAAAATATCTCTATCTTCTGTAAATAGGACAACTGTCATTTGGATGATAGCAATACTATAAAAAAAAGTGATTGCAATTTGTATAAAAAGTAGTAATAGATGTCTGCTTTGTCTCTTTGCCATAATTATATTGTTTCACTATAAGGAACTTTTATATCTGTTCCAATAAAGAAAGATGCAATAATAGATGCCATATTGTTAATTGTACTGTCGAGCATAGTTCCTAATCCACTCAAGAATGGCAAGAGGGCAACAATAGCTATTTCTGCTCCGTATGTGTTGATTTTCAAATATGATAGAGTTAGATAGACTATCGCAATAATCTCATATCCAATAAATGCAGAAGATGAAAATGTTACAATCATTGTCATTGCAGCAATTACCATCGATATTGATAGCGATACTTCTGCACCAGTTATCGCCTCTAATAACATTAATGAAGAAAGCGTAGAAACGAAGCCAGTTCCACCTCTCCCAATTATAGTGAAAACAGGAGTTGTAACAGATACAGCTCTTTTTTGAGCTCCTCCATTTTGACGAGATATACTCTCTCCAACAAGGTCTGCTGTTAGGATATTACCTGTGACAAGAGCTAATGATAGAGATGAAACCGAATTTCCTATGACAGAATAAGGATTCTTTCTAAAACCAGTAATCAATGCATAAAGCAGAGGAAGAATTATCAATAGCACAAAGAATGTGCTTGAAGTTGTTACAGCTAAGAAACGTTTCGAAACCAGAAGAGTCTTTTCTCTATAGAGATAAAGGAAAAAATATGTGGATGCGAAATATGCAAAAGCAGATCCAATAACAGTAGCTGTCCTAGTTATCCTATACATGACTTCAGCAAAGGAGTTCACTACAGTATATGCTGGCCTTATAACGTCGCTTGAAGGTTTCAAAGAAAGACCTAGAATCCATGCTATGATTATTATAGGAAGAAGAAATGTTGAAGCATAGCTTAGAGTCCTGAATGGGTTTGAAGGGTAAAGTTGCGATAAAGCGCTAAGCGATTTATTCTCGATAATGCTCTTGATTGAAGATGTATCTGTTCCTGCTGTTGATGTCACAGGGAAATTGGTTGGGAATAATTTATATACAGCAACAGCTACAAGTGGCAACAAAACAGAAGTGATTACAGCCCAGCCTATTAGTCCCCAACTTAATTTTGATCCAACTTGATCTTTTTTTAAAGAGGCAACTCCAGAGGAGAATGTGATGAGAACAATCGGGATAAAAAGTGCAATGGAAAGATTCACGCCAAAATAAAAAATATTCATAAATATGCCAAAGATTCCATTGATGTCTTTGAACAAAAGCGCTGTTGCAAAACCCATTGCGAGTGCTGCTATATATGTAACCCAAGTTTTCATATTAAAAGTTTAATTCACACACTCTTATCAGTCAATCAAGGGGAGGGAGTGAATATGGATTGTTAACGTGCAATAACAATGTAAACAATAGCAGGTGTTTCATTTACCTTAGAAAGACATAAAAGTAG
>DHMZ01000111.1:0-144 GCA_002406055.1 Spirochaetales bacterium UBA4629 | reverse complement strand
AGTGGTATATACTAGGACTGTAAATTAGACAGGATGTGAAAAAACAAAGAACATCTGCTACATTTTCCAAAGGAGAGGAAGATGGGAAAACAGAGAAAGACCTACAGCGAAAGCTTCAAGAGGAAGGTCGCGATTGATGGCATA
>DHMZ01000053.1 GCA_002406055.1 Spirochaetales bacterium UBA4629 | reverse complement strand
TTTTTAATTTCAATGGGCGTTGCTCAACTAGCTAAATGCTTTGTAGAAGCAAAGATTAATCATCACTTTAGTTTTAAGCCATTTTTAACTAATGGAGGAATGCCATCATCTCATGCTTCTAGTGTTGCAGCATTGGCTAATTCTATTGGCCTTATTCATGGCTATGGCTCTACACTATTTGTTATTTCATTAGTATTTGCACTTGTTGTCTTTAACGATGCTACAAATGTTCGCTTAGAGACTGGTAAACAAGCTCAAACTATTAACCAATGGTCAAAGATATTAGAAGATCTTTTCAGTAAGGATGGTTTTAAAGAAGAGCACTTTAAAACACTCGTTGGCCACACTAAGCTCCAAGTTCTATGGGGAATAATAGTTGGTATAGTCATAAGCACAGCTATATCTGTTTGGTTTATAAAGTGAAAAAAAATAAAGTAAATAAAACTGGGGAAGAACGCTTTAATGAATACTACTCTTCTCTTTATTTAGATCGTTGGCCTGAGTTGAAAGAAGCTCTAAAAGGAAAGAATGAGGAGAAAGTTTTACTTCCAAATTTACTAAGTCCATATTACATGGATGAAGCAAGCATTATTGCAGCCTCTCTTCTTCCTGTTGAAAGAGGCGATTCTGTTCTAGATATGTGCGCAGCCCCTGGAGGAAAAAGCCTTGTTATAGCGTCACGCCTTGGCTCTAAAGGCACACTTGTTGCTAACGATCGTTCTCCGGAAAGAAGAATGAGAATGAAAAATGTTTTTTCTTCTTGCTTAGGTGAAACAGGTCTAGATATCAAGATTACAGGCTACAATGCCGAGAGTTGGGGGCTCTATGAACAGAATAAGTATGATGCCATTTTATTAGACGCTCCATGCTCTTCTGAGCGTCATGTAATAAATGACCCAAAGTACCTTTCAGCGTGGTCTGAGTCGAGACCAAAGAGGCTAAGCATTAGCCAATATGCCATGCTTTCAAGTGCACTGATAGCTGTTAAGGAAAACGGCTATATACTCTACTCTACTTGCTCAATCAATAGTGAAGAAAATGAAGGCGTCATTGCTAAATTGCTCACTAGGCACAGCAGTGAAGTTGATATAATTGATACAAAATGTGAATATGGCGAAAAAAGGAAATACGGCACATTAATACTACCAGATAGATCAAATGGTATTGGACCAATGTATTTCTGCCTTATAAGAAAAAGAGGACAAAATGGAGAATAAAGTTGCTATTACAAACTGTTATAGCTATGACTACGAAGAAATAAAAAAGAGTCTCCTACTCTTAATTGAAAATACAGATTTTCCAATAGTTGAAGGAAAAACTATTCTTGTAAAACCTAACATTCTTTCTGATGCAAATAAGGACAAAAACATAACAACAAATCCTCTTGTTGTTAAAGCCACTATTAGCATTCTAAAAGAAAAAGGAGCTAAGACAATTTATTGTGGAGATTCTCCTGGCCTTCCGTCTTCTACATTCAAAGGAAAGAATTGTGGCATCTATGATATATGTGAAGAAGAAGGTGCAATTTGGGCAGATTTCTTTGATAGACCAATTACAACTGATATCCCTAATGGCCATAAGGTTCCTCAAGCGCGATTACTCAAAGAAGTAGATCTTGTCTTCTCCCTTTCAAAGATGAAGACTCATCAGCTTATGGGCGCAACTGGAGCTGTAAAAAATATGTTTGGTACGGTCCCTGGCTTAAATAAAAGCCATATGCACCTTCTCTATCGCAGTCCTCTTTCGTTTGCCTCATTTATTCTCTGCTTATATAAAACACATATTCCAGAATACTCTATTATGGATGGTATTATTTCTATGGAAGGTGCAGGTCCTGCAAATGGGACCTTGAGACAAACGAATTTGCTTCTTGCCTCTTCCTCTGCTCTAGCGCTCGATAAAGCAGAAGCTATCATAATGGGATACGATCCAAAGGATATTCCTATACTCTTTGTAGCAGAGCGACAAGAAAAAGGCTCAACAGAAGGTATTTATACTCTCTTAAATCCTTATGATATAACAATTAAAGACTTCAGAAGAGTACCAGTTAAAAAGAGAGGACTAATCTCTGCACTTTTATTGCCATACTTAAATAGACATAGTGACCGTAACAGCACTAAAAGTAGACCTGCACCATTCTTTGATAAAGAAAAATGCAGAGCATGCTCCAAATGTGTTGATATATGTCCTGCTAAAGCTTTAAAGATTGTAGAAAAGCATGTTGAAATAAATAAAGACAAATGTATCAGATGTTATTGTTGTCATGAAATGTGCCCATTTGATGCAATAATTGTTAAAAAGAGTGATTGACCGGAAAATGAAAGTGTGACATTCTTCTCCTCGTGTCTTTAGATTTATACTCTCTCTTAAACAAAGAACAAGCTCAAGCTGCATCTACACTATCTGGTCCATTACTTATTATTGCTGGCGCCGGTAGTGGTAAGACCCGTATGATTACATATCGCATTGCTAATATGCTTTCTTCTTCAATTAAAGAAGAAGAAATTTTGGCTTTGACATTTACAAATAAAGCAGCAAAGGAGATGAGTGAAAGAATACGAAGTGTTACAGGAAAGAGTCTAAAAAAGCTTACGACAACAACATTCCATTCGTTTGGGCTCGGACTCTTAAAGCAATACATACAGTATCTTGGCTATCGTAACGATTTTACGCTTTATGATGACAATGATAACCTTTCTCTTGTAAAGAATTGTATTGTCTCCTGTGGCTACAATCTCTCTGATTATAGTGCATCTAGCTTAAAGGCACATTTTTCATCATTTAAAACTAATCGCCTTCCATTGCCAGAAAGAGGAAGCGCTGTAAGAGAAATATACGAAGAATTTCTTTTAACTCAAAAGGCCTATAATGTTGTAGACTTTGATGATTTAATTGTACTACCTCTACAACTCTTAGAAAACAACTCTAAGATACTAGAGAAAGTACAAGATAGATTTCGCTATATCATGGTCGATGAGTTTCAAGATACTAGCCTTCTGCAATATAAGCTTGTATCTCTCATAGCTAAAAAATACCGCAATATAGCTGTAGTTGGCGATGATGATCAATCCATATACTCATGGAGAGGTGCAAACTATAGAAATATACTATCTTTTGAAGAAGACTTTCCAGAACGCAAGGAATTTCGTCTAGAGCGTAATTATCGTTCTAGCGGCAATATCCTTTCTGCCGCTAATGCCCTAATCGAGCATAATAAAGAACGTAAAGAAAAGAAGCTTTGGACTGAAAGTGGTAATGGTGACTTTATATCTATCAAAGGCCATAAAAGTGCAGAAAAAGAGGCTCTCTACATTGCTGTAGAGGTAAGAAGGCTAATGAGAGAATTTCATTACAACTTCAGTGACTTTGCTGTTCTTGTTAGAACTAATACCCTTTTAAACAATATCGAAACAATCCTTCTTGAACACCATGTTCCTGTTGTTGTATCTGGAGGAACATCTTTCTTTGATAGAAAAGAAATTAGAGATATGCTTTGTTATTTAAAAACAATTTTAAATGACAATGATGATAACTCTCTCATTCGCATTATCAACACACCACGACGAGGAATAGGAAGAACTACAGTAGAAAAACTACGCTCATTTGCTGATAAAGATAATTCATCTCTATATGATGCAATCCTGAAGTATAATCTTAGCTCTGAATTTAATTCAAAAACACAGGAAAGCTTGAAGGAATTTATAAAGCTATTATACAAATGGAAGGCTCAAATAAATAATCCACCTAAGCTTCTAGATAGTATCTTAAGAGATACTCACTATATTAATTCAATTAGAGAAGAGTTTCCTGATAATGATAAGGTTGTCGCTTTCAAAACACGCTCTATAAGCTTTCTAAATGAAAGAATGACTAAATATCTATTAGCTAATCCAGATAAAGGTCTTAGAGATTATTTAAATAGTGTATCTATCATTGGAAAAGAAAACGAAGATAATGACTCCTCTTCTCTTTCTCTTATGACTATGCATGCGTCTAAAGGGCTTGAGTTCAAGGTCGTATTTCTTGCAGGAATTGAAGACAATATAATACCAAGTAAGAGAGCTCTCGAAGAAGATTTAAAAAACATTGATGAAGAAAGAAGACTTTTCTATGTTGCAATTACAAGAGCAAAAGAAAAGCTTTATATCAATTATTCGGAAACAAGACCCGATTATGAAGGCAAAGAAAAAGCCGCACTTCCAAGTAGATTTTTAGAAGAAATACCAAACTCTTTGTTTAAAAATGAAATAAAATCACCTGAAGAAACAAAGAAAAATGATATTGAGAGTGGAAAAAAATTTCTAGAAATGTTATCAAAAATGAATAAAAATAAATGATTCCCATACAAAAAAATATGGAAATCATTTGCGTTTAACAAATTTCGATTAAGTTTTTATATAATAGTTATATTTTTATTTATCAGAATTACCATATTTTTTGGAGAATTCTTTAAGAGCAAATCTAATACCAGCAGCCCAACCAAGCCCCATGTCAGCAAAAAGCTCTTCTAACTCATCTTTAAAGGATGGTTCAATAGAAAAAGTTGTTAAGATTTTCTTCTCTTTTGAATCTTTTACACCAAAAACTTGTTTGGCTTTCTGTCCACCAAGGCTTTCGCTAAAGTTCTCATCGTTTTTTCTAAGTGCCATATATTAACCTCTCAACTCCAAATGCTTTTATTAATTCTATACAATGCTTCAATTGTTCCAGGCTTTAAACCACGTCCATTTACTCTATATCTTTGAGGAATTTTATGGGCTGTTTGAGCCTTTCTAAAGAGCGGATCAACTGGTATTCTAAATACAGTGTATTTACCAGAACGGCATGCTTCTTCATAGATTTCACGTGCCTGTTTTACCCTTTCATCATATGAATTAATTATAATTTTATTGTGTTTAACAGTCGCTTTGTAATTCTTTTTTAGTTTTGCAAGTTCATCAACAAAGATTTCAAATCCATCTAAACTAAAAATCTCAGTAGTCATTGGCGTAATAACTTCATTGCATGCAATAATAGCCGCACGTTCAAGCTTACCAAGACCAGGTGACAAATCAAGCAAAACACGTTCAAAACTACAAGAAAGCTCACTTACTAAATCTTGAATAATAAAAGGCTCATCATTTAGTTTTGTTTCACTGTAGTTTTTAAGTGTTCCTCCAATACTAAAAGTAGGTAAAATGTAAAGATTATCAATATTGGGAACCTTAACTACAGCATCAGACCAATAACATTTACCTTGGAGAACATCACTTAACTCAAATTTTGGAGCCTCTTCCAAGAACCAAGAAGAGAGATTACCTTGGGGATCACAATCTATCATAAGGGTTTTATGTCCAGAAAGTGCAGACTGACAAGCTAGCGTTCCACAAACACTAGTTTTTCCTACACCACCCTTTTGTAAATGAAAAGCAATAGATTTAGACATCATTTTTTCCCAAGTTTTAAGTATTATAGATACAAAACATATAATAAAACAAGAGTTTTTTTATTAAAACAATTCTTTTTCTATAAAACTCTTTGTATTTTTTAATATTTTAACAATAATTTACTGTATTTTTTTAATGTATTTTTATATAATTTTATATTCATAATTTAGTTTATCAATACA
>DHMZ01000003.1:16762-17513 GCA_002406055.1 Spirochaetales bacterium UBA4629 | reverse complement strand
TAATAGAGTAGTTAGAGATGATAACTCTGTTTATTACGACAACTATTCAGGCTTTGATGTAGAACTTGGTTTTGGTTATTCATTCATCAATCATATTGCCATAGGAGCTAGACTTGGCGGTGGTAACTCTGTTGCTAGACTCTCCAAAAAGATTGACAATATCTTCACCTTTATAGGAGATAGTTATTTCAGTCCATATGAAAAGCTATCTGGAACGGAGCGTTTCAATGTTAATGTTGGTGCGCTTCTGTACAATAATAATCTTTCTCTTGGTCTTGTTTTTGGTGATTTGTTGGGACAAGAGAGTGATGAGACGTTTTTAGAGCATTTTATCTCAAATACAACAATAGGCTTATCTTATAAGGGAGATGAATATACCATGGACGGAGACTTAAAGCTCCTAGTTCCACGTCTTGGCCTAGATTTTAAAGGTATTGGTTTTAAAGCAGATAGATCTATCTCTATTTCTGGCGATATTACTCTCCAATTTTTAAAGGACATTCTTTTAGATTGGGGAATAAAGTATTCGTATCAAGTAAGCAAAGATGATGTAAGAACATCTGTTTTCTCAACATCGCTCTATGGTGTATATGAAGACTTTTCAATAAGTTTAAATCTAGCATTTTTAGATAACGTAAGCGAAAACTTTAGGCCTAGCATTGTATTTACGTATTCAAAATAATCTTTGCTAGCTAATCAAAGCAGTAGAAAAGACAAAGAATTTGAATTAGACAAAAAAAACAAGAATAGA
>DHMZ01000003.1:0-16696 GCA_002406055.1 Spirochaetales bacterium UBA4629 | reverse complement strand
ACAAGAATAGACAAAATAAACAAAGAAAGAGGTGCTTATGGTTGATCTTATTTTTTCACCTTCATTTGGTAATAAACCTAGTTCGTTAGTTGGAAGAAATTCTATCATGAAAGAGCTATGTGATTCTCTTAATTCTCTTCCTGGAAGTAGAGAACGAGTTAGGTTAATTATTGGACAAAGAGGCATGGGAAAGACTGTATTGCTTCTTGAATTAGCTGACTATGCTAGAAATAATGGCTATATTGTTGCGTCTCCAACTGTTGTTTCATCAGATATGCTCGAAAGAATAATAGAAAAACTAGAAAGGGAATGTAGCAAGTATCTTCCAAAAGAGAAAGCAAAAATAACAGGTGGCTCAGTTGGCTTTCTAGGCTTTAGTGCAGGTATTCAAACAGAATACAAAGAGCAAGCTAAAAGAAGCTTTGCAGACAGACTTCAAACAATTTGCGAAAAAATAGGTGAAGAAAAAAAAGGCGTATTGATTTTAGTTGATGAGGCTCAATCTAGTAACGAAGAATTAAAAAAGCTTATAATTGCATACCAGGAAATGGTTGGAATGAAACTAAATATTGCACTTGTCCTTGCCGGTCTTCCTTCTTCTATTTCTCAGACATTAAATCAACATGTTTTAACATTTTTAAATAGGGCTTCAAAATTGACACTTGAACCAATCGCAATTGGTGAGATTGAATTGTACTATCAAAAATGTTTTAAGAAGCTTGGAATAATGCTAACTGACGAAATGGTTGTAAGTGCTGCAAAATTTACAGAAGGTTCTCCATATTTAATGCAACTAGTTGGACATTATTTAACTGTTTCATCTTCTTCTGATAAAGCTCTTTCAGAAAAAGAGTTTAATAAGGCTATGGATATAGCCAAAAAAGAGTTTGTTAGAGATATTTGTGAAACTACTATTGCTCCATTATCTGAAAAGGATGTTGAGTTCATTAAAGCCATGGCTCAAGACAAAGATGGTAGCTCTATGAAAGATATTTCTACTCGGCTTGGTGTTGATTCTTCTTATGCAAATAGGTATAGAACAAGACTAATACAAGCAGATATTATTAGGCAAAAAAGAAGAGGTTTTGTTGAGTTTGCTGTACCTTATTTAAGAGATTATCTATATGAAAACAAAGTAGATTAATCTAGTTAAAGAATAATAAGAACAAAAAAATCGGAACCTGAAGTAGATTCCGATTTTCTTTTACGGCCAGTTAGACTCGAACTAACTACCTAGTGCTTAGAAGGCACTTGCTCTATCCAGGTGAGCTATGGCCGCATTAACTTTGCGTTACTTGACAAACATAGCGTGAAAAGAAGACAAATTCAAGTAGGTAACCTGTTTTTTTCTTAAAAAGAGCTATAAATTGAAGTAAATAATGAAATTTTCATAGGAGAAACGGTATGGATATATGAGAAGAATTATACAAAAGTGCAAAGCGTGAATACCATCCAGAGGATGTTTCTCCATTTATTTATGCTTATCATGTTGTGTGTAATTGAAAGTGCGAATGGGAAAATATTTACTGGCTTCTGTATTGAGCCATGTTGTGGCGTAATGTCTTTGTGTGCAGAGCGTGTTGCGGCTCTAAATATGTTCATGCAAAGTGGACAAATTAGGGTCAAACGTTTAATTGCGTTTAGAGAAAATTTTCCAAGTAGAGGAGAGTCAGGAATGCCATGTGGTGGCTGAGGAGATCTTCTATGAGGTGAACGAAGAGAACGAAAATTTGGAAATTATGGTTAATTATTAGAAAAGAGAAACAATTATTTTCAAAGAGTTAATGCCACTATGGTGGGGAAAAGAACGGTATAGAGAAAGTAAAGAGGCTACCAATGAAGGTAGCCCCTAATTAATTATGCTTCTTCGTAAGCACTTGGTGCAGCGTCTACACCCTTATTCCATTCAATCCAGTTAATGATAAAGAATGTAAGAGTTCCAACAACACAACCAAATACTACAGGAAGGATTCCAAGGTAGAAATCTCCACCAGATAGAATCTGCCAAACGATAACGCCAATTGTTCCAGTAATAATAGAAATCTGACCAGAATGCTTTGTTGCTTTTGGAACAACAAGACCTAGTCCATAAGCGGCAAATGGTCCAGCACAGCGAATAGCAAATGCGAATGTGTTCATTGTAACGATATTAATTCCAAGTAGAGAAATTAACATAGCAATTGCACAACAGATAACATTACACAATCTTGTGACTCTTACTTCTTTCATGCCAGTTAACTCTTTATTTGCATATGGCTTATAAAGGTCATTAATAATCATTGTAGACATACATAAGAGGTTAGAGTCTGCACTACTCATTGTAGCAGAAATAATTGCAGCAGATACTAAACCAGTAATAAATGTAGGAGCAAATGCTTCTGTTACAGCCATCATAGCTGATCCTGATGCAGGAGAACCAAGAGCATCCTTAACAGAAAGAGCTGCTAAGCCAAGAAGAGTAGGGAATACAGCCATTGCTGCCATTAAAATAGCTGATAAGAAGCTAGCTCTTGTTGCTGTCTTTTCGTCTTTAGCTGACTCAAAGCGGCTAATCATCTCTGGACCTGAGAGGAATGTACAGAAATAGTTGAAGATATAACCAATAATTACAACCCAACCAATTTTAGTGAAGTCAGTCTGTCCTGCAGGAAGTTTAGCTGCAATTGCATTCCAACCACCACAACCTTTAATAACAAAAGGTGTTGCAATAGCTAATCCAACTAGAATGATAATAAACTGAACAAGGTCAGAAACCTGGTCTGCAATCATACCACCAAATGTTGTGTAAAGAATAATTACAACACCAGCAATAATCATACATAGTCTTGTATCAATACCTGTAAGAACACTAACAACACTTCCTGATGCAGCAACCTGTGAAGATGTTAAACAGAAGAGAGCAATAATGTTTAATACAGCTGTAAAACCAGAACTAAACTTTCCAAATCTTCTTCCAACAACTTCTGGAATTGTTACGGCCATTGTCTTTCTGATTTTAGGTGCAAAATATGCAAGAGGAATCATCGCGATTGATGCTGTGAGAACATACCATATAGCACTCATACCCCAAGTTGTATATGCCTTTCCCGCAAGACCTGTTGTACTTCCACCACCAATGTTATTTGCAGATAGAGAGAATGCAACCATAAAAAGTCCCATTCTTCTTCCTGCTAACATATAATCATCAGCATCTTTAATCTTTAGCTTACCAATAATGTAGCCAATTACTAGCATTCCAACAAGGTATGCTACTACAATAATGAGGGCCTGAACGTTTACGACCATTTGTCTTTCTCCTTTTTTTCAGGTGTCTAAATATTTGATAAAATTTTTATTTATTTTAAATATCCACGTAAAGAAAAAAGGAAAAATGCAGAAAAGATTTTACTTAGATTTAGTATTGTATATATACAAATGAACAAAAGTAAACACTTGTATATCTTTATGCTATACTTTTTATTAGTGTAATAGTATTTTTAATTGCTATAAGTAATAAGGAAAGAGCAAAAATGATATTTGCTTGTTTCTTATATTTATTATATAAGTCTTTTAATATTGCCCCAGCTACTGCCCAAACTACACCTGTTGAAAAACACATAATAGGAATACTTAGTGATATGACATATCCTTCTATATAGTTGTAACCCTTTGGTAGTATGAATGTAGAAATTGTCGAAACAACAAGCATTAAGACTTTTACATTGACAAGTTGCATAAAAAAACCATCTTTAAATGTACCACTCTCTTTTGAAGAGGGAGTGATATTCTTTTTATACATTTTGAATGAGAGATAGAGAATGTAGATGATACTTAATATTTGCAAAAAAAATGATAGCTTAGGAATGTAAGAGGAAAGAAAAGAAATAAGTGTGTATGTAAGTGTTGTTACAAATAATACACCAAAAAACATTCCATAATTCAAATGAAGTCCCTTTTTTAATCCCTTTTCAGAGGCATTTGAGAGACTAAGAATTGTATTGGGGCCAGGAGTGCCTGACATTGTTAATAGATAGACAAATAATTCAAATATCATTTCGATATTATATGCTCGATTACTCCATTACCGATAGTACTTGTTTTATTGGAATAATTGTAAATATCTCGAGTCTTTTCGCTTATGGTTGTAGCAAGGCGAATGTAGCCACGGGCATAAAGAGAGCCAATTAAGCCCTTTTTTCCAGCAATATAACCATAAAGATCATAGTTTGTATCTATTTCAGTTTTGTTGCTTGAAAATAGACTTGTTTTTCTAACTCCTAATACTTCAGAGATGAAGTGAGCTCCAATTCTAACTGTAGTCCTGCTATTTAGTAAGCTAACTCTAAAGCCTGTATCCAAATCTGTTCCTAAAATGGCAAATGTAGTTGAGTAGTAGTTGCCATTGTTAGGAGAGAACTCCTTTAAATATTGTGTTTGTATAGATGCTCCTAATCCCAAATAAACCATAGCATTAGGGCCCATCATTTTACGGTAGGCGGGGCCTATTGTAAAAAGAAGCTTCCATTCTGTTTTGGTAATATCATCTTGTTTTTTTGTCTCAATTGTTGTGACATCAGAGGAAACAGTGCCAATGGAATCAATTGGCTCTACAGTAGAAGATTCATCAGTAAGAGATGAATCTGGAGAAGCAACACTACTATCAATAGAGCTTTCTGTTTTTTTTCTAATAGAGAGAGTAGAAGGATCAATAGCTCTTTTATTGCTTGTTGAAATGTTTTCTTCCTTTTGCTCTACAGTTGGAGTTACGGAAGTGGTGGAATTAGTAGTATCTTTAGTATCCTTCTTTATAACACTTTCTTCTGTTTTATCATCTTTCTTGCTGAACATATCATCTTTGATTTTAATTAATGTCAAAACAGGTGTTTGTATTCCAAACCTAAGATATATTCCCATCTCAGATGTTGTTCCTATAAAACCATAACCAGTAATGTCTATACCTACATTTTCTTTTGTGAAGGAACTGAGAGTTTCATCACTTGTTCCGTAGAATGTGAAATCATAAGACGGAAAAGGCGATGCACAGAGTGTAGAAAAAAAAGTTACTAATATCACAAAAAGTATGAGTTTCTTCACACTCTGTATTATAAAAAAAGAATTAAGATAGGAAAAGGAATAACAGCAAAAAACAAATATTTTACATATGGGGTTGGATATTCAAATAAACATCGTCATATATATTGGCAGAATTGTGACATCCTCATCTTTTCTCAAATCTTTTGTACTTAAAACATATTTAGAAAGAATTCTCGATGAATACTTTTTAGAAAATGCATCCAATGACGCATGTGTTTTATAACCAGAAGATTTTACTTCTATAGGACATATTTTATTTTTTCTTGAAAGAAGAAAACCTATTTCATAGTTATGTTTTGTCTTTTCATTTAAAAAGGTATAGTAAAACAAATTGTTGCCGTTAGCCTTAAGAATTTGAGCAACAACATTCTCATATAAATATCCAAGATTTACCGAAAGCTTATCATTCAATAATTTTTCATAAATTATATTTTCGGTGAAATCTTTATCTTCAAATATAAGTGTTGTAAATAAGCCAATATCACAAAGGAAAAGTTTGAAGTTTTCAAGGTCCTTTGTTCTAGAGAATCCTATATCTGGGTCGTTTGATTTATATGAAACGAGTACTGTTTTAGAACTTTCCATTTCAGAAATTAATTCTAACACAGATGCATTTCTTTGGTTTTTCAAGACGCTAGATACGCTATATCTTGAGGCATTTTTTTCTAGCTGAGCCGGAATTGCTTTAA
The DNA here is from genome assembly GCA_002406055.1 of Spirochaetales bacterium UBA4629. GTDB lineage: Bacteria > Spirochaetota > Spirochaetia > Sphaerochaetales > Sphaerochaetaceae > Ornithospirochaeta. The sequence goes on along the minus strand of DHMZ01000003.1, from coordinate 10,934 downwards.
AAAGCATTGAAGCTTTACCCGATGGATCAATTTTTTTGAAATCCTCCTCATATAGCTTAAGTATGGCTCTTTTTTCTTCATCTACTAATCTCATATTATTTGTTTCTATGTATGTACTAACAGCTTTTGGCATGCCACCTACCAACATATAAAGCCTGAAATCTTTAATTAGCCTTCTATTCATTTCATCTCCCAAAGATGTCCTGTTTTCAAAGCACTTCTTTAATAAAGGTATTGTTGTATAATCTTTGAGGGCCCATCTAAATTCTTCATAATCCATAGGGAACATTTCAATTGTCTTTTCTTCACTTGGTATAAGTATGTTTTTTACATTCTTTTTAATTGAAATAAGTGACCCTGTTTCAAGATAGTCATATCTATGATCCTTGACGAGGTGTTTAATTGCTTGTCTCGCCTTTGGACAGAACTGAACTTCATCAAAAATTATGAGGCTTTTTCTTTCATGAAGATCTTTTTTATATATTAGTTGCAGTTGAAGAAATATGTAGTTTATATCAGAAATATCATCAAAAAGATTGATTACTGTTTTAGGTGCATTTGTAAAATCTATCAGTATATATGATTCGTATTCATTTTTTGCAAATTCTTCGGCTATTGTGGATTTTCCTATTCTCCTTGCGCCTTCAATTAGAACGGCAGAATTTCCATCAGATGTCTTTTTCCACTCACACAATTTGTCGTAAATTTTCCGCTTAAAAATCATAAACCTCATTTTCCGTTATTTTTATAATAGCATTTTATAACATTTTCGTATTTTTTATAAGTGGAAAAAGTCACATTTCCGCATTTTTTGATAAGTTAGATTGTACTTGTCAATAGAAGTAGATGTACCTATCAATATAAGTATACAAAAGATGATAGTTCTTTCTTTACTTCTTCTTTCTCAACCTTATTGGACATCTTTTTGAGGACAAAATTAGGTATCCCTATAAGCTTTCTTTTTGGAGAAAGCGTTAAAATACCTAATTAAAGTAATTTGGAAAACACAATAAGAGTAGAAAATTATGCTGGGTATATTATGGTAAGTATTAAATCCTGTGGATAATCACCGAAGCTCTTTCCGAAAAGATTAAATCCGCCTATATATTCAGCATCTTCTTTGTTTCCTATTCGAATTGGTACATTTTGTAAATTTGCTATACCCAAATCTTGTATTCTTACATCACTTGTTTTTATGTTGTTGAGAAATGAACCCTCATTGTTTATTTCTATGCGATTTAATATACCATATTGAGTTGCCATTGAGTTACTCCACCATTGAGGTGACAAAAGGCCTCGTCTTGCTCCAAAGTCACCAGGACATCGCCAAGTGCAGCAATCAATACCTGCTATAGATACCGTAATGTCAGACGGCCAATCCTCGGCATAGTTAGGCGCTTCAGAGCATGCTTCGAATGAGAATACCAACTGTTTTGGCTCAATACCTAAAAATGCCTCTTTTATAGGAAAACGGTATTCTATGTATCCGCCAGAAGACCACAAAAGCTCAGCTTTTTCTCTATTTGCGGAGAAGAATTCTGACGGTTTATCTTCGCAAGAGAGTATTCTATCTTTTGTGCACATGCCACATGTTGCGACAATATGTCCATCAGTGAAAGCTCCTATAGGCATTTCATATGATATGGCATAATCAGAGGCCCCCGTTGATTGCGAAACTAGATTGAAAGAGACTATGTCCTTTTTTCTACTACAGACTTTTTGAATTCCATGGCTTCCTGGTTGTGTCTCTATATTTATCAAATTAGCTTCTTCTAAAATTTTGATGTGAGTAGCAGCAGTTGATGCTGGTATTTTCAATTCTGATGCTATGTCTTTTATATTCAGAATAGATTTGTTCAATAGGTCTATTATCTCTATTCTTATCGGATGGGATAAGGCCCTTGCTGTATTGCAAAGATTTTCTTTCATGTTAATTGTAAGTTCAAGTTCTTTTGCCATATATATTCTTTATCCTTTACTACATTTTAAAACAGAATTTTATTATTTAAAACAAAAAATACTTGTTATTTATGCTCAAAAATATGGTTTTTTATAATAAAAACTTGTTTAAAACCTATAATAAAACAAAAAACTTGTTCTAAATGTCAAAATATTTGTTGACGGCGATACATTCGCAGACTAGTGTAAAGTTATGAAGAAGATTGAGAAAAGCATAAAAAAGAAGGAGCCATTTACAAAATATTTCAAGCAAAATTGGGTTCTCTATGCAATGAGCATCCCAGGTCTTTTATATGTGGTTATATACAAGTTTATACCTTATATTGGACTATCATTGGCATTTAAAGATTTTAATATGTTTGCGGGCAAGAATCTTTTTGATTCACTTCTAAAAAGTCCTTGGGTTGGCTTTAAATATTTTAATAATCTATTTAGTTCTGATACATTTTGGACTCTTCTTGGAAATACTTTATCAATCAGCCTTTATAAGCTTCTTTTTCTTTTTCCACTGCCAATAATAATTGCATTGCTTTTGAATGAAGTAAAAAATAAAAAATTTAAGAAAACTGTTCAGACAATAATCTATTTGCCTCATTTTTTATCATGGGTTGTAATATCTGGAGTCTTCTTTACGTTGCTATCCTCGACAGGAGTTGTCAACGCAACTCTTAAATCAATTGGACTACCTACTATAAATTTTCTTACGAATCCAAAAACATTCCGTACGCTACTTGTTTTTACTGAAGGTTGGAAGGAGACAGGTTGGTCTTGTGTTGTTTATATAAGTGCTTTGACCGCCATTGACTCATGCCTTTATGAGGCTGCCGAAATCGATGGAGCAAATCGTTTTCAGCGAATGTTGCATGTTTCTCTTCCTGGCATAAGTCCGATTATTGTGCTTATGTTGATGCTCAAAATAGGAAACATCCTGCAAGCTGGAACAGATCAGATTCTTGTTATGTATAATCCTGCTGTTTATTCAAAAGCCGATGTCTTACAAACATATATTTATCGTGTAGGTCTTGGACAAATGGACTTCTCTACAGCTACAGCATTGGGCCTATTCGAGTCGGTAGTAGGATTCACGTTGTTGGTTTTAGCAAATGCTTTTTCAAGAAAATTCTTTAAAAGGAGCCTATGGTAATGACAAAGAGAAGATTCAATATTGTACCATTACTAATCTATTTACTTATGGCTCTTTTAGCACTTCTTTGTCTGCTACCTGTTGTACACTTAGTTGCAAAGTCATTCTCTGGATACAATGCCGTAATTGCAGGAAAAGTCGCTTTTATCCCAAAAGATTTTCAATTAGATGTCTATAGCTATGTACTCCATAACAGACTTTTCTGGAGAGCATTCTTGAACTCTGTGATAATAACCATTGGCGGTACTTTCATTTCTGTTCTTGTGACTGTTCTTTCTGCATATCCTCTTTCTAGAAGTGATTTCAGAGGAAAAAAGGTGATTATGCTTTTGTATGTCTTCTCGATGCTCTTCTATGGAGGAACTATTCCAGTTTATATCCTCATGCAGTCACTCAATCTTTTGAATACCCTTTGGGCTGTGATTATTCCTTTCTTGGTAATACAATTCAATCTCTTCATTATGAAGACAGGATTTGAGGTTGTTCCTTCAGCTTTGGAAGAGTCTGCGCGTATCGATGGAGCAGGGCACTTTACGATTTTTTCAAGAATATATTTACCACTAGCAATGCCTACAGTTGCAACTATTTCTCTTTTGTATGGCGTGAACTACTGGAACAACTACTATCATTCGATGCTTTTTATAACAAAACAGAGTGTAAAACCGTTGCAACTCTATCTATATGAGTTGATTACATCTGCAAGTACGCTTTCAAGCGAGAATGCGTTTGAAAATGCGATGAACCTTCCTTCAGCTGGAATGCAAGCTGCCGCAATTACATTGAGTATGATTCCTGTCGTCATATTCTACCTAGTTTGCCAGCGTTATTTGATATCAGGTATGACAATAGGCTCTGTAAAGGGCTGAAGATAAAAAAGGAGTTTTTATGAGAAAAGTTATTTCATTGTTAATTGTTCTCACCATGTGCTTCTCTTTTGCATTTGCAGCAGGAGGGAAAGAGGCTGTTTCTACTGAAAAGCCTACGCTTAAGGTAATGGGAACATTTATTGCCAACGTAGATGTCAATGCAGACCCTACAGCAAAGGCAATTACAGAAAAGACAGGTTACACTGTTGAGTACTCTATCAATAGCCAAGACAATCCGCTTCAAAGATTGAGTCTTGAGATTGCTTCTGGCGCTGATTACGATATCGTCAGAATGAGTCCAGATGATTTCCGTGCACTTGTTGGACAAAACGGATTCATGGCTTTAGATGATCTTCTTGCTGAGTATGGTCAAGAGATGAAGAGTGTTATAAGCGATGAAACTTGGAAGCTTACAACATACGATGGCAAGATCTATGGTGTTCCAATGATGAATGAAAGGGCTAATATTGAGTCAACAATCCTTATGAGAAAAGATATTCTCGACAAGCTTGGCCTTGCTGTCCCAGAGACTAAAGAAGAGTTCGAAAATGTACTAAGAGCTGTCAAAAAAGCATATCCAGATATGATTCCATATTCTGCAATGGCAGCAGGTAGCCCAAATGGTATCTATGCAGAAACTTTAATTTCAGCTTTTGACATCTATTTTGAATGGAATGATGTAGATGGCACATTAAAGCATTATGTTGAAATGCCTGAATACAAAGAATATCTTTCATGGCTTTCTGAACTTTATAAAGAAGGCTTGATTGATGAAGACATCGCAATCAACAAGAAAGTCAATCTTGATGAAAAGTTTACATCAGGAAAGGTATTTGCTATCCCTTCTAACTGGTATGAAGCATCAACACAGGTTCCTGCTCTATACGCAAATGTTCCTGAAGCAGAAGTTACTTATGTAATGCCTTTGAAGGATGAAAATGGTGTTGCACATATCAGAGCAAACAAGTATTTGAACAATGTTTCTGTAGTACTTAAGAATGCTAAGCACCCAGAAGATGCTGTAAAGTTTATGAACGCAAAGCTCACAGAACCAACATTCACATACATTACTCTTGGAACAGAGGGCGAGACATTTACAAAGGATGGAAACTACTATGAGCCAATTATGCCTATCTTCTCAGAACTAAGAGGAAATGCTTGGTGGTATCTTAATGGTATAAGAGAGAAAGATTATGCTGACATGTGGATGGCAAGAACAAGAAGAAATGCAGAGCTCGGAAAGGCATTTGATGCTGCAAATGCAGAGTTCGATAAATATGCAGTCTATTCACCAACAGCTAATATGTCTACACCGGAGTCTCTTTCTAAGTACAGAGCATCCCTTAATCAACTCGTAATCGACAATGAGATTATCTTTGTGACAGGCATAAAGCCAATCACTGAATATAATGCATTTGTTACTGAGTGGGAAAACAAAGGCGGTGCAGAAGTTACTAAGGACGTAAATGCTTGGTATAGCCAGCAGTAAGTTTTTTGAATAAGCCTCTGGTATTGGATTTTAGTCTAGGCCAGAGGCCTTTATGGGGATTTTATGAAATATAGTATAGATGTTGGAGTTTACGATAGCGCTGATGTCATAGTTGCAGGTGCAGGGCCTGCTGGCATAGCTGCAACGGTAACACTTGCTCGTGAAGGTTTTGATGTGCTTCTTGTTGAGAGGAGTGGGGTAGTTGGTGGCGCAATGGTGCTCTCTGATGTCACAACATATATGGGAGAAGTTGCTCCAGGTACAATAAGCGATGAGATTGCATCTTTGATAAAGAGCCCAGATACAGGAACAGCTGTCGATAAAGATCGAGCAAATAGCGTTCTCAAGAATTTCTTGGTTGAAAATGGTGTACGTTTATTGCTTCAAGTTCCTATTATCGATGTCATTGTAGAAAATGATAAAATAAAAGAAATTGTAGCGCTTCTACCTGATGGTCCAGCTTTGTTAAAAGCTAATTATTTTATAGATTCTACAGGCGACGGGTATCTTGCCTACCGTGCCTCTTGTCCTTTTTCGTATGGCAGGGATGAAGATGGCTTAGTTCAGCCTGTAAGCATGATGTTTCATCTTTCAGGAGTTGACCCTGATTGTATTCTCCATTGTCGCCATGAAGAGGATGATTTTGCTCTTCCTGATGGTTCATCCTATTTGGAGAAGACCAAAGAGTGCGAGAAATCTGGAGAACTTCCTCAAAATGTTTCCATTGTCAGACTCTATCCGAGCGTGGAAAAGGGGACATATCTTGTCAACGCAACTCAGATTTGTGGCGTAAATACATTGGATGCAAAGTCTCTTTCAGATGCATCCATTGAGCTTGAAAAACAAAAAGATCAAGTAGTCGCTTTCTTGAGAAAAAATGTTCCAGGCTTCGAACATGCCTATGTCTTGTCCTCTGCACAAAACGTTGGAGTAAGAGAAAGTCGAAGGTTCAAAGGCATGTATACGTTGACAGCAGACGATATAATAAAATCTAGAACATTCAAGGATGCTGTGGTACATGGTGCCTCGTTTCCGATAGATATACATAATCCAAATGGTGGTGGACAAGCAGAAAGTGATGGACTTCCTGTGCAAATCCAATCTTACGATATTCCACTAGGTTGTTTGCAGCCTGTTAAAATTGAAAACTTATGCCTTTCTGGTAGGAATATATCAGGTACGCATAGAGCTCATGCTTCATATCGAGTTATGAGAATATCAAGCGCAATAGGGCAGGCTTCTGGTGCGATTGTCGCATGTGCCTTGAGAGATAAATGCCCTATCCAAAAAGTAGATGCCATCTCTGTCAGATCGATGCTTATTAAAGAAGGGGTTGAACTATGAATAAAGCTTCCTATCCTGATCCAGCTTTTATCAGAAGAAATACTGTGATTCTTGATGGAGAATGGGATTTCGCTTTCGATGATGCGACAAAGAAAATAAGCAACGTTGAATTTGATAAGAAAATTAATGTTCCTTTTTGTTATCAGTCGAAAATGAGTGGCATTGATATCCAAGAAGATATTCCTGTCGTTTGGTACAGAAAGAACTTCGAATATAAAAAAAACGTAAAGAGATTGCTTCTTTGTTTTGGAGCTGTTGATTATTATTCAGAAATCTACATAAATGGGTTTTATGCAGGCTCTCATATAGGTGGATTTTCTTCTTTCAAAATTGACATAACAAAGTATCTTAAAAGTGGAAGCAATGAAATTGTTGTTAGATGTGAAGATACTCTTTCTACCTCTCATTTAAGAGGTAAACAATCCTGGAAGGGTGGTCTCTTTGGTTGTTGGTATACTCCTACAACAGGTATTTGGCAAAGCGTTTGGCTAGAGGAAGCTGGACCTGTATACGTAGAAGAGTGCTTGATAACTCCTGATATTAATAAAAACAGGGCAGATTTTTCGATAAAGCTATCTGATGGAAATCTAAATAAGGTTTCAGCGTCTTTGTATTTAAAAGGAGAGAAAATTGGGTCGCTAGATTTCAAAATGACAGAGTGCGAAGGTTCTGCTTCATTTATTTTTCCTGATTGCGATATTCTCAGAAGTGATTATCAATGGTCTATAGAGAACCCAAATCTTATTGATGTTGTTATTAATGCAGGTGACGATGAAGTTTATCTTTACTTTGGTATGAGAAACATAGAGATAAGAGGCAAAGACATATTCCTAAATAATCACAGGTTATATCAAAAACTTGTCTTAGATCAGGGCTATTGGCCAGATTCTCTCATGACTCCACCAAGTGGCGAAGATTTGGAAAAAGACATTCTTCTTGCGATGAAAATGGGCTTCAATGGGGCAAGAAAACATCAGAAAATAGAAGATGCAAGGTATTACTATTATGCTGATTTGCATGGTTTTCTTGTTTGGGGAGAACTTCCTTCACGTTATTGCTATTCTCCTCATTCGTCTCTTTCTGTTATATCAGAACTCGATAACTATATACGTATGAAATTCAATCATCCATCGATAATAGCATGGGTACCATTGAATGAAAGTTGGGGTGTTTCCAATATTCTCAAAGATAGGAGGCAACAAGCATTTGCAGACTCATTGGCATGCTATGCAAAATCTTTAGATGGCACTAGGTTTATTTCATCGAATGATGGGTGGGAACAAACATCAAGTGCAGATATCCTTTCTGTGCATGATTATTCTGTTATACCCCAATGGCTTGGCTCTTCCCTAGAAATGGCATCTAATGGATGTGCAGATCTTAGAGAACTCTATATAGATGGTTCTTCTTATAATGGGCAGCCTATAATCTTGACAGAATTTGGAGGAATTGCTTTTTCAGATGGTCGAGATGATACATGGGGCTATAATGGCAAAGTTGTCGACACTTCTGCATTTATTGAAAGGCTGCGTAATCTTCTAGATAGAGTCAAAAAAGATAAGCTTCTCTCTGGTTTTTGCTATACACAGCTTACAGATGTTATGCAAGAGACCAATGGTTTACTAACGCCAGATAGAAAACCAAAGTTGGATCTTGATGTATATTGTTCTATCTTTAAGTGATTTATTCACAATGCTGGTGATACGAATAGCCAGCATGTGAAGGTTTGAATACCCCGAGGAGGTTCATTGGTTTATCTGACTTTATTCCTGTTGTCATAAAAAATGGCAAAATTTTTGTTGATGGTGGAGAAGTAAATGGCGTAATACCAAATAATCTAGATCCTTCTATTGATTATGATATTGCATGTCGTCCTAGTGAAATTGATTTTGCTCCAACAGAAGTAAGAGCAAAGGTAATAAGACGAACATATCTTGGAGATATTGTTGACTACTTATTGGACATTGGTTCTGTTCAAATAAGAGTGCAGAAGCCAAGACATCATGCTATTGCAAAAATTGGAGAGAATTGTCACATTAAGTTTAATAGGTTGCTTTGGTACGGTAGAAAGGAACAAACAGCAAGTAAAACTTGATTTTTTAATGGCTCTTGAGATTTTCAAGGGCCGTCTTTGTATGCCATTACAATAGCCATACTATTAGGAAGTTATAAGTGAAGCTACTGACGTGTAAATAAAGCTTACTATGAGTTTTTGATAGACTGATTAAGGAAGTTCTTAGCTGGTCTTCTTATATAAACTATGATAGTGACTATTTTTCTGTTAAAGAATATAAATCGGTTCCTGATATTGTTTTTATTGGGAATTCTACATTTTCAAACCCAGAAGCAGAGACAATTCCAAAATCATTCAGGCTTATTTCTTCAATTTTTAAGGCCTTTTCTAGCTCTTCTTTTACTAAATCACAAGTTATAGGTTTTTCATAATATTTTGCTTCATAGATTTCATATCCAGTTATTGTTTCTAAAGCAATGTCAAATTCGCCATTTCTTTTTGCTTTTTTGTCGTCATACCAGTATGAGCCTATCGATATGATGTCTGGACGATTTAAAATTGCAAAATATTGTTTGATTACATTTTCAAATCTATAACTGATAAATGTTTTTAAGCTTGGTGCTATGTATTTTTCAAAAAATGCAGATGGGTTAATAAGAGCAGAAAAACCATCCAAATATGCAAACCAAAATCGAAGAAGATTGCTTTTTATAACATAGAAACTTTTTTTCTTATCATTTAGCTTATTAATTGGATATTGCTTCTCTATTAGTTGGGACTCCATTAATTCACTTAATGTTTTTGATAGCTGTTTTCTTGCTTTTTCTTCTTGTATAGTACTTTCAATTTCTGCATAGTGCTTTTTGCCATTTCCAATTCTCCGGACGATAATATTTCCATTATTAATGGTAGAAACTTCTGTAGAGAGGACTGTTTCAATATAATACCTTGCAAGACCTTCTGGTTGAAGAAGAAGAGATTCTATATTTCCTACTAAACCTTTTTCTTCATCAATTAAAGAAAGGATATTTGGCAAACCTCCAAAAACTGCGTAATATCCTATTTTTTCCATTATACTAGAGTTTTTATAGAACTCGCTTGCTTCGATATAATTTAGTTCTTGCAAATTTATAACGCAGGAGAAACGCCCAAATAAAGGATTCGTATTATCTCCTGAAAGGTTTTGCAATATGCGTACGGCACTTCCAGATATTATTAATTTTATATTATCTTTTTTGTAGTCTATGAAGTCTCTTAAGCATGCATCTATGATTAATGCTTGTTTTTCATCTTTTCCTCTAATGTCTTGATATTCATCGATTACAAGAACGATTTCTTCTTTTCTTTTTGATATGTAGGCTAAATAGTCTTTTAAGTTTGAAAAATTCATCCAAGGTTCTTCTAAAATAGAACCTGTTAGCTTTGATAAATTCAATGCATTTTTTTCTATTTCGTCAGGTATAGCAGTATAGACAATTTTTATTCCTGTATAGGATATTAAAGCTTCATTAATCAAACTAGTTTTTCCAATTCTTCTTCTACCATAAACCAGGATAGCCGTAGATTTATTTATTTTTAATGATTGCTGTATTTGTTGTAATTCTTTATGTCTTCCTATAAACATATTTATACCTAATTTGTTTTTACTTAATTTGTTTTTACTATATTTTAATTTTGTAAAATTCAACTGTCAAGTAAACTAATTTTTAGCATCAATAAGAGCATAAAATGGACAAAGGAGTGAAAAATATTCGGATAGAGGCTACCATGTAATAGGAGATTCTTTATATGGGAAGAAACAAAAAAACTTACACCGATAAGGCCTGATCAAGTGCCTCACCGAAATGATGGAAAGAAGAGTTTAGGAGAAGTAGCTGCAGCATAGATGAGTGCAACCAGCACACTCTCTGATTGGAAGAAAGCTTTTAGTTAACAGAAGATGTATTCTGACAATAAAATAGAAAGAAGAGTACAAGGAAAAAAATCTAAAGGCTATCGAAGTTATTGGAAAGAAGGAAATGGAGACTTTCTCTAAAAGATGAACTTTGGACGCGGTAGATTGTCTTAGTTCTGTTCTCTCTATCAAACAAGTTTTCTATTCTTGAGCTTAAGAGGAGC
>DHMZ01000131.1 GCA_002406055.1 Spirochaetales bacterium UBA4629 | reverse complement strand
GTATTTACATGTATCTAGCTTTTTTTCATACTTTGACATCTCTATAATTGTTGTTAATTCTGACATGAACAATACAATTACTTCATGGTCTTCTGATAGGCAAGGCTACTATAATGAAGAAAATATTGAAGATATATTCACGTCACTTATAGCAAGAAGGAAGGACTTCGATTACTACAAAGGCTACTATTACATAAAGCACATCACACCAGATGGTTTTTCTCTTACTATTCTCGATGATACAGCTTCCCTTCATGACTTCAATAGAACTATATCATGGGCTTTAATAGGCGCCTCTTCTTCTTGGATTCTGCTTTTTATTCTATCACTTAAAATTGTAAGTATGATTACCTCTCCTTTAGAGGAAGCATTTGAGAAGCAAAACAGATTTATTGCAGATTCAAGTCATGAGCTAAAAACACCAATTGCCATAATACAAGCAAATGCAGATGTTCTTGAGAAAGAAGTTGGAGTTAACAAATGGCTTGGCTACATTAAAACAGAAACACACAAGATGGATAAACTTGTTAAAGATCTCACATTTCTTGCTTCTATCATAGATAAAAAGGAAGTACAAGAAAGAATAGATTTTTCATCCCTAACCGAAGGAACAGTCCTTCCCTTCGAAGCTTTAGCTTTTGAAAAGAAAATAATAATTGAAGCAAACATTGAAAAAGACATATTTGTTACTGGCTCTTATCCTTTACTAGAAAAATTACTTAGTATTCTAATAAGTAATGCCATTAAGTATGGAGAAGAAGGTGGTCTAATTAAAATAAGCCTAGAAGAAAAACACAAAGAGGCAAATCTTAAAGTTTATAACACAGGTCTAGGCGTAAAGAAAGAAGATTTAGAGAAGATATTTGAACGCTTTTATCGCACTGATAAAGCACGTAGTCGAGATAACGGTAGCTTTGGCCTCGGCCTTGCTATGGCAAAAACAATTGCAGAAAAAGAGAATGCTAAGTTAACTGTTGATAGCGAATATGGTAAGTGGATAGAGTTTAGCTTTACCAAGAAAATTGCAAAGGAAAAATAAAAAACTCTTTGACACTACAAAATTCAATCCCAATAAAAATCCCTTCCATCAGAGTAATCTGACAGAAAGGATAGGGTTTAAAGTAGACTTTATCTTAGTGGGGCATTACTTCAAAAGTATACTTCATTAGCCAATCTTCAATAGAACCAGTTGGTTCATCTAGTTCTCTGTAAACAGCTTCAGCTACAGGATATCCTCCAACTTCATTCTGGCTGTTGATAATCTTTCCACTTCCTGAATAGAACTCTTCAACAAGTCGTTTATCGACTTCATCTCTATCTGCAGGACGAGCACCTGAATATTTAAGAACATATGAAGGAACTTCAGAAGCAGGAATAACAGTTAAACCATCAATCCAAATTGGCTTTTCATCAAGTAATGTTACAGGGATTGACTCATCTGTAAGATTTCCTGGTGTAACACCATCTGCTTTAACGATGATATTGTCTTCCATATAGCATCTTTCGTCATTTTCTGGGTAATTTGATCCAACCATTGCCTTAACTTTTGTGCTAGGACCTTCTTTCTCATAGTTTCCAACAATAGAAACTATTGGAGTTGATGGCTGCTCTTCTAAGCCTTTCCACTCTTTAGGAATCCATGAAAGTCTAATAGCCCAATCGCCTGGATCATAGATTAAATTGTTAACAATTAAACCTGAAGAGTTGCCCTTAAACCAAGGGTTTCTCTCTGAGTTGTGGGCATAGTAGTTACCAATAATAGCAATATTAGTACAGTCATCCATAACAAGAGTTCCCATTGAATGATTCATTGTCTGCTTTTTATGTACAGACCAAGCTAAACACTCAGAGATGAAGTTGTTACTGTAAGTAATGTTGTGAGAAGCATTCTCTGGTCCCTGACCACGCTTTCCTGAAACTGAAAGGTTCTCATCAACTCCCCAAGAAACAGAACAATGGTCAACAACAATGTTATAAGAATTACCATTAGCTGCAGTTGAAATCTCAGGCTCGTAGCCTTCGCCAACTTCAGCACCAGCATCTCCCATTCTAAATCTAACGTGCTGCATTACTATATCGTGAGTATCGAAAGTGAGACCACCACGGATAAAAGTAACACCTGGAGAAGGTGCTGTCTGACCAGCAATTGTAAGGTACGGGTTCTTAATTTTAATCTGTTGTTTTTCAAGGTCAATAATACCTGCAACCTCAAATACAACAACACGTGGTCCTTCTGCTAAAACGGCTTCTTTAAAAGAACCAGGGCCATCTGCGTTTAAATTAGTTACTTTAATAATTCTTCCATCTAAGCCGCCTCTAGTTTCTGCGCCATAGCCTTCAAACTCCATCTTTGAAGAAGCAAGGAGCTCTTTTGCGCCTTGGGCGAAAACAACTAGAGATATACATAGCATCAAAATTGCTATGCTTAGTATTCTTTTCTTCATTTTCAAACTCCTGAGTTGTATTATCGCAAGCATTTTTTCTAGAAGTAAATGTGACAAATTAATTTATTATATGACAAAATTTTAAAGGCTCTTTTTAAATGATAATTAATTATATTATAAATAATTA
>DHMZ01000095.1 GCA_002406055.1 Spirochaetales bacterium UBA4629 | reverse complement strand
GATTGGAAGATAGAAAACTGTAACCAGTTATATGAAGACCTTAAAAAGATTATCAGGGAACACAGAGAAAATCATTTTTTTGGAAGTATTGTTTCTGTTTTTAATCCTAATGGAAATAATGAAGAATTCCTAATTATTGATGGGCAACAACGCCTTACAACAGTATCTTTATTGTTTCTAGCAATGTATAATCTAATGGACCAAGGTATTGTTGTTCCAGAAGCTTCTAACCTTAAGCAACGAATTTTTGAAGAGTATCTTGTTGATAAATGGAAGCCAGAGGATACTCGTATAAAACTAAAACCTGTTAAGAATGACCAAACTGCTTTTGAAAAGTTATTTTCTGATTCAACTGAATATATTCGCGATTCGAATTTGACTATAAATTATAATTATTTCTACGACAGAATTCAGAAACAAGAGATTACAATTGACCAACTATATCATGCAATTTGTTGTTTAGAAATTATCAATATTCGTTTAGATAAAGATGATAATCCTCAACTTATTTTTGAAAGCTTAAATTCGACGGGACTTGATCTTAGTGAAGGTGACAAAATTAGAAACTATATTCTGATGGGGTTACCTTCTGAAAAGCAGAATGATTATTATGATAAATATTGGAATAAGATAGAAATTTGCACTAAGTATGATGTTAGCGCTTTTATCAGAGACTATTTGAGCGTTAAGCAGCAATCTATTCCACAGCAGAAAAGAATCTATATTAATTTCAAGGAATTTGTCGAACTTGGAAAAATTGCAACAGAAGTATTACTCGCTGAGATGTTGGCTTATGCTAAGCGATATCAAATTCTTTTGGGAGGTAATTCTGGTAGTACTACACTTAATGCATGTATTGATAGACTAAATCGTTTGGAGACGACAGTAACAAGACCTTTCTTCCTTGAAGTATTACGTTTGTATGATGAAAGGAAGTTAACACTAAATGATGTCACAGATATTTTTATGTTGACTGAGGATTATCTCTTCCGTAGAACAATTTGTGATTTACCAACAAATGCCTTGAATAAAATCTTCTTAATGCTACATAGAGAAATTGTTCGATACGATGGAAGTGAAGACAATTACCTTGAAAAGTTTAAATATGCATTACTATCGAAGAAAGAGAAAGCTCGATTCCCAAATGATGATGAGTTTAAAAAAGCATTTGGAGAACGACAAGTTTACCTCATGAATAGTAAGAACAAGGTTTACATTTTTGAGCGTTTTGAGAATTTTGGTACAGCTGAAGATAAAGATATATACCGGCATTGTGATGATGGCACCTACTCTATTGAGCATATTATGCCTCAGCATCTTACTCCTTTATGGCAAAAACAGTTGGGTGATAATTACAATCAAATTCATGAGGAGTGGCTTCATAGGTTAGCAAATTTAACTCTTACAGCATATAACTCAAAATATAGCAATAGCTCATTTGATGAAAAGAAAAACATGCCGAATGGTTTTGATGATAGTGGTATCCGCATGAACACTTGGATAGCAAAAAAAGACAAATGGACACTTGATGAGCTAGAAGAACGTAATGAGTGTCTTATAAGCAAAGCTCTTAAGATTTGGGAAAGGCCAGAGACTGAATATGAACCAAAAGAGAAGCAACTTGATACATATACACTTGATGATGAAGGCGAACTAACAGGTCGTAAAATTGCTAAGTTTTCTTTTAAGAATACAGAACAGCCGGTAACTAATTGGGCCGACTTATTTCAGAGAGTTGTCCAGATTTTATATGAGGAAGATAAAACTATAATTACAAAGTTGGCTTTATCTGAAAAAGAAAGTAACCTTTTTCGTCTAAATGCTAATTCTGATGTTCTTTTAAAATCAACAGAAATTGGAGATGGTATCTATTTAGTGACAAATAATAGTACTCAAAATAAGCTTGCAACTTTAACTAGATTATTTAAGTTGTATGGAGAGAATCCTTCAGATCTTCTGTTTTATCTCCGTGATGAGAGTGAAAATAATATAGATGATGACGATAAATACAATCTTCTCCGCAGACGATATTGGGCTTATGCACTTCCTATTATAAAAGAAAAGAATGAAGAAAATGGTACTTTCTCTAATGTTAATTCTTCAAAAGGTAGTTGGCTTAGTGGTTCTTTTGGTATTGGGGGGTTTACTATCTGCTGTGTGGTAAACTATCTTGGTGTTCGAGTAGAAGTTCTATTTGGAAAGAAAAATAAAGAAGAGAATAAAAATGCCTTTGACAATCTATATAAACACCAAAAAGAGATTGAAGTGGCATTAGGAACTACTCTTCAATGGAAAAGTGATGATGATAATAAGACATCAAAGGTATTTATTGAGCTCAAGAATGTTAGTATTGGAAATGAAACAGATTGGCTACAGATGGCTAATTTCCAAGCTTCATGGGTAAAGAGATTTTATGATGTAATTGTTCCATACATAAAATAGCCAGAGTTTTAAACTCCGATTAGAATGTCTTACTCACGTACTATCCTATCTTTCAGGTGTCATCTTTGCATATGTATTAATTCTAGCTCTATATTAGAGTACTTCTGATACGATTTATATTCATTTAATGTTCAAAAAATGAAGAGTTTTTTCGAAGCAATTAATTGGCAAAAAAGTATAAGACAATTTTTGAAGATGCAAAAATATTTTTATCACTAGGACAAAATTTGACCTAGTGGTAGTTGTAAAATAAAACCACAAAAAAGAAATGTGTTTTATAATTGCATTTGTTGGGTGGGGTTGAAGTGTATATAGTAAATATAGAAATCAAAAATGAAATACAAACATATAATGGGAAAAGTAGAGGCATCACACAAATATCTAAAAATTTGTTAAAAGATATAAATCTTTATGTTTCTAGATATCTTTCAAGATTATTTCGCATTCTGGAGCGAAAATGGACAGACTAACAGAATTAAAGGCTATAATACACTCAAAAAGAGCTAATTTATACTTCTTAGAAAAGTGCAGAGTTATGGTAAAAGAGGGAAGAGTTGTATATCTTTCAGAAAAAAGTAAGCAACTAAATTATTGGAATATTCCTATTGCAAACACTACTGTGATAATTCTTGGAATAGGAACTTCAATTACTAACTCTGCGATAAGGATGCTTGCTTCTGCAGGAGTGTTGATTGGATTTTCTGGTGACGATTGCACTCCACTTTTCGCTGGTGCAGAAATAGAATGGATTACCCCGCAAAACGAGTATAGACCGGCTGAATATTGCCAAGGTTGGATAAAAAAATGGCAAGATGAAACTACTAGACTTCAGCTTGCAAAAGAATTTCAAAAGACTAGAGTCGATTTTATTGCAAAGGTGTGGAGTAAAGATAGATTTCTTCATGAAAATGGAATAAGCATAAATCAAGATAATTTTTCTTTTATTTTGCAAAAATTCGAGACTGAAATTGAAAGTGCACCTAATGTAACAAAACTTTTGCAACTTGAAGCTACAATGACGAAAGCTCTTTACAAAGAGGTTTCAAAGCTAGTTGGGATCTTTGATTTTATTAGAGATAGAGAATCTATGGACTATATAAATAGATTCTTAAACCATGGGAATTATTTGGCTTATGGCTTGGCTGCATCGGTATTATGGTGCCTTGGCATACCTCATTCATTTGCTGTAATGCATGGAAAAACAAGAAGAGGGGCACTCGTCTTTGACGTTGCTGATTTAATAAAAGATGCTCTTGTTTTGCCAATTTCATTTATTCTTGGAAAAGAAGAAGTTACTGATAATGAGTTTAGAAAAGAGTGTATTTCTTTGTTTATTGAGCATAAGGCGATGGATCATATGTTTAACACAGTAAAACGTCTAGCAGAAGGAAGTGATAACAATGATTGTAATTTTTCAGTCTGAGTCTGAAAACAAAGCTATTAATCGAGTAAAAAGGATACTCGATGCCTATGCAAACAGAATTGGTAAATCTAGTTGGATGACTGCAATCACAAAAGAAGGTCTTGATACTGTTTACCATGAACTCCGGAAAGTTGCTACTAAAGACACTTCAGTTTCTTGCTTGTTAATAAAAGGACGAGTTCAGAGTGAACTATTATGGATAGTAGGTAATAGAGAAAAATTTGATGAAATAGGAAATGTTCCAGTGAATGAAACTTCTAAAACAAAGTATCTGGTAAGTGATGAAGAGGATTGGAACTTCTTACCCATTATTTCTGCATTAACTGCTCTTTCTGCTCTTTGGCATGATATTGGTAAAGCTTCAGATTGGTTTCAATATAAACTTATAAAAAATATGCACATTGGAGATCCTCTTCGGCACGAATGGGTTTCTTGTATGCTTCTTTTTGCATATATTAAAAGCATTGATGCCTCTTCTGATGAAGAATGGTTGAAGGCCTTATCTGAAAGTAAGCTATCTTTTAATGATGTTTTATGTCGATTAAATGAGCTCAAAAAAGAGAAAAATTTCTTCAAACAGACACAAGGTTATCCTGTTTATAATTTCATTGCATGGCTAATTTTATCACATCATAGATTTCCTGGAAGTATAAGTGAATACGATTATCTGAAGAATAGATATAGTAGTTGCAGTATAAGATCATTAGATATACTTTTACAAAAATTAGAACCTCAACTTGGTTATGAAACTTCTTCTGAAAGTGATAGAGAAAAAGTATTTACATTTTCAAAAGGTATTCCATTATTTGACGATAAAACATGGGAGAAAAAAGTTTCAAAATGGGCAAAGAGATTAACACAGTATTGTCTAGATATAAAAAATCTAGCTGACAATAATTCCTTTTATGAGATATTAATGCTTTCAAGAAATTCTCTTGTTTTAGCTGATCATAAACAGTCATCACTAAAAGGTACATATTCTTCTTCTGCCTCTAAAAATAAACTTATTGCTAACACTTATTCCAATGGCAAACCAAATCAGAGTTTAACTGAACATATTCTTGGTGTGGAGTCTATTTCTTTAAAAATTGTGCATTTTTTACCATATATTGCCTCAGAACTACCTAAATCTTACGATAATAAATCTCTAAAGAAAAAATCCCCACTAAAATTTGATTGGCAAAACAAAGCATGTGAAGAGATAAGAATAATAAAAAAAGATTCTGATTATTCTAGAAAAGGTTGTTTTATTGTAAATATGGCAAGTACTGGCTGTGGTAAAACAATAGCGAATGCAAAAATACTGCAGAGCTTTTCCGTTGATGATTCTCTCAGATGTTCTATTCTATTGGGTTTGAGAACACTAACACTCCAAACCGGAGAGGAGTATAAAACAAGACTTGGTCTAAAAGAAGATGATTTATCAATTATAATTGGTTCCAAAGCTTTTATAGATTTAGCAAATATAGATTCTAAAATGAAAAATAGTGAAGAGTTTGATGAAGACTCTGAAATTAACTCCAATGATAATTCTGATGATGTAATAACATCCTTTTCAATAGTTGAATCACCTTTTAAGGAACAAGTATTTGATGAAAGAGCACTTAAAATTCTTTATCCTCCGATATTGGTTGGAACAATAGATCAAATAATTAAAGCTTCAGAAGAAACAAGAGGATCTCATAATATTATCGCCATGCTAAGACTTCTTTCGTCTGACATTGTCATTGATGAAGTTGATGATTATTCAGCCGATGATCTTGTTGCTGTGGGGCGATTAGTTTATCTTTGCGGCGTATTTGGAAGAAAGGTTTTAATTTCTTCTGCAACTATTCCAATAGAAATGTCTGAAAGCCTAGTTTCTGCTTACCAAAGAGGCTGGTCTGAGTATGCCGCATTACATAGCAAAGTTAAGCAGATTAATTGTCTATTTGTTGATGAGTTTAACTCTATGTCAACTGTTTTAAATTCTTCCCAAGAGTTAAAAGAAGAAGTAAATTTCAGAGCTTCTTTTAAAGTTGAACTAGAAAAGTTTGTTAATAAAAGAGTGAAAAAACTTGAAAGTGTAGTTGTCCCCAGAAGAGGTGAAATCGTTCCTATAAAAGAAAAAAGCGAGAAATGCTATTTTGATTCAATTATTAATGAAATAAAGGTTCTACATGAACGGCACAAAGAAAATGATCCATTATCTGATAGGCTTGTTTCCTTCGGACTTGTTAGGTTTTCTAATATAAAGCAATGTATCAAGTTTAGTCGATTTCTAGATGAGAACGAACTAGAAGATAAAATTGATGTTCGTTTTATTACATATCATGCTAGAGAAGTACTTTTGATTAGACATGCTCAGGAAAGGTACTTGGATAAAATCTTATGTAGAAAAAAACATGATGAAATTTTTAGCGATAAAATTGTTAGAGAAAATATTGAAAGATCAAAAAATAAAGACATAGTTTTCATTGTAATATCTTCTCCTGTTGAAGAACTTGGAAGAGATCATGATTTTGATTGGGCAATAATTGAGCCGGCATCTTATCGATCAATAATACAAACCTCAGGAAGAGTATTAAGGCACAGGACAAGTAACAATACTCTTCCAAATGTTGGTATAATGCAATTTAATTGGAAGGCTCTTACTAAAACAGAAGATGATATTTGCTACACAAAACCAGGTTTTGAAGAGTGTGGAACTATGCATCTCTCTTCTCATAATTTATACAAGCTTATAGATGAAGATGAACTAAAGAAAGGTATTACATCTATTCCTAGAATAAGGCCCTGGAAAGATGAAGGTGAAGTAAAAGATTTTTGTTCTTTGGAACATAGGCATATTCGTAAATACATTGGACAAAGTGAACATTATCAGACATATGATTTTGATTCTTTTTATTATACTCCAATAATGCTTACGGCATTATCACAGCGTTTTCATCCTTTTAGAAAATCAGTTGAAGAAAACATCGAAGTTTATTTAATGAAAAAGAATAACAGTTTGCACTTTTGTCAAAATATTGGAAGTGAATGGAAAAGTATTGATGAAATATATGATATAAATTTGAAAGAAATAAATAATTCTTCTTTTAACGATTGGCTAAACTTGTCCTATACTACTCTTGTAAGTAAATATTCACAACTCATGGATAAACATGAAGAAGAAATAGAAAAAATATATGGTGAATTATGTTTTGCAAACACACAAGGAAGAAAATGGAAATACACAAATCGTTTTGGTCTAGAAGAAATAAATGATAATTAATTGTAGAAAAATGATAAGGGAGGAAAAATGCTAGACAGAATTATAGTTGACTATGTACTAGAAAATGCCCGTAAGAAGCTGAAGGAAATAGAAAAAAAGTATTCAACGATAAAAGAACAAGAAAAAGTACAAGAATATATTAATTCTCTCAAAAATGACAAGGAAATAGCCTATCGTTATAAGTCAGCAATTAAAAATGTTGAAAATGGGAATGATGATGCAATAAATTGTCTTTGTAGAGAGTGGATTATTAATCTTTCTAAATTGGCGTCTCAAAGGCATTTTTCTACACATATCCCAAAGTATGTAGACCCGAGTGCAGATGGAGTATCCAATCTAGTGCTTAGCGGAAAAAGACAAAACAATGGATATGTTTGTTCTAATAATGTTGATTACTATTTAGATTCATACGGAACTGCTGCAGCTATTCCTGGAACTGATTTTTTATCTTTGGAAATACAAGGAAAAAAACTTTATCAACATATAGAGGAAAATACAGAAGTTTCAAAAGAATTGTTTGATTTTTTGGGTCAAGAAAAAGATAATGTTGAGAAAAATTTCAGGAAGGCTTTACAAAGTGATGAAATATCAGTAACAGATGGGAACTTAAGGCAAGTGTTTTTTCCGATTTCAGATGATGACTATTATATTATTACCCCAGTGATGAGCATTCCAGTATTAAATTCCTTTAATTCCTTTATAAAGAAAAATGACGAATACAATTTTAATCCTCTTAATTCTTTAGCTAAAAATCCTGAAAAAGTTTATGATTTTAAGAAAAAGAACAATTATTTAGAAGGGGGATATCTCCAAATAAATGGGTTAGTTGATATTCCATACGGAGGGGCAAATCCACAAAATATAAGCGCATTCAGCATAAAAGTAAGGAATAAGTATGCTATTAAATCGCTTCCTCCTGTACTAGTTAGAAGGAAGATAAGAATTCCTAATTACAATTTTTTTAATGAATCTTTGTATATTAAAAGTCCACGGTACTCAGACATATTTAATAAACTAGACAGCCTTTTTAAATTAAACAGAAATAATAAAAGTATCAGAGACACAAGAGATATTTGGATTTTGCGTCTTATGGAGGAAGTGGAGTCTGATATTCTTTCCGTTCGAGAAGAGATAAAAAAACTAGATTATCCATATAGGGGTTCACTTAATGATTCAGAGTATTTGATGTTATATGAGGATGAAAAACGATATGAAAGTGATGATTGGCTTATAAAAATATCTGAAGAGTTTTCTCGTTGGTTTTTTAATAGTTATGCAAGAATGGTAGATAAGCCGATTACATTTTCTGATACCGAGTATCGTTTTATTAGGGACTTTGTATTTGATAATAAGGAATGTTTTATTGTATGAGTTTAAAGAATTATTTAGTTATTCCACGAGTTTTTGTAAAAAATGCTAATGCTTTATCTTCTCCTATTACAATTGGAGTGCCTGCTGTATCTGCTTTTTTAGGTGCAGGTCATAAGATTCAAAGGTTATTAAACGCAAATGGCTTTCCATCGATTAGAATAAAAGGAGTTGGTATTATTATTCATAAAACGAATTTGCGTGTTTTTAAAAGTAAAATAGTGTCTAAAGACTTTCTGTTTGCGTCTTCAAATCCTTTAAAGAAAGATGGAGGAAGGCCATCATCTATTCCTGATCCTAAAATTGATTTTTCTGCTTCCTTGGTTCTAGAAGTAGAAGATAAGGATTTTTCTTACTTATTTGATACGGAGGAATTAATTTCAGCGACAGAGGGCATTCTTAAAAATGGTTTAAGAATTGCGGGAGGAGATATATTACCTCCATTAGAGCAAGGTAAACCGTCCTATTCCTTTAAAGGTCAATATAAGCTTCGATATGAAACCATCGACAATGATGATTCAGTCGAAAACAAAAAGTTTCTAAGATCCCTTATGCCTGGGTATGCGTTAATCGAAAGAAGAGATTTGTTAGTCTCAGAAATGGAGAATGGAAAAGACCCATGCAAATCTCTTTTTGATTATTTAGCTATTCATAATGTTTGCTCCAAAGATGAAAATGGTGTTGTTGAGTGGAAGAGCGAAAGAAAAATAGATGGTTGGCTTGTTCCAATTTCCGTTGGGTTTCAAGGAATAACTCAGCCTCAAAAAGCTAAAAATCAAAGAGATGATAATTATGATCATTTATTCGGTGAAAATCTAATTACTTTAGGAGAATACAAAATAGTTTCAAATTTTGGAACTATTGATGAATTAATATGGCGTTATGAGTATGACTCAAATAATTATTTGTTTAAATGTGTTTGTAATAATGGAGGATTTTAAAAATGGCAAAAGTTAAACAAGACCCAAAAGATGTAAGCGTATTAGCATTTGAGAAAAAAATTGTTCCATCAAATGGTATGATGTATGAAACAATTTGGGAAAAAAGAGAAGAATTAAGAATTCCATTGCCAATCGAAGAAAAAACAGTTAGAGGGACAATATCTAATACTTTGAAAGATAGTGTCCTTAATGACCCTATGAAACTTTCAGAAAAAATAGAAAATCCAAATATTCAAACTGTAGACTGTTGCTATCTGAAAAAAGAAAATGATACATTAGTAACAAGTTTTACCGTAAAGATGCTTGGAAATATTGATGTGCCTACAGCATGTAGTAACCCTGATTTTCTTGAGAAATATAAGAAAGTCGTTGAATCTTATAAAAATGAATATGGATTTGAAGAATTATCTTTCAGATATGCTTACAACATTGCTGCTGCTAGATTTTTATGGAGAAACCGACTTGGAACTGAAAAAATTGAGGTGAAAGTAAGGGATTGTTTTGATAACTCTCTTTGGACTTTTGATTCAAAATCTTTTCCCCTTAGGAGTTTTGATTTTGTAAAGAAAAAAGAATTGCAAGCTTTTTCTCATCGAATAGCAGAAGCTTTTAAGGGAAATAGCTCTGCATTATTTGAAGTAACTTGCTATGCTAAAATTGGAAAAGGGCAGGAGGTTTATCCTAGTGAGGAAATGGTTTTAAACAAACTAAAAGACGACAAGAGTAAAATACTATATTCGGTTGATGGAATTGCAGCTTTTCATTCTCAGAAAATTGGTAATGCGATAAGAACAATTGATACATGGTACCCTTTATATGGGACCAAAGATGGTGTTGGGCCGATTGCTATTGACCCTTATGGCCCTGTTACAACTATTAGTAGGGCATTTAGATCAGAAAAGGGTACAGACTTTTATAGTATCAAAGATTCATTCATTTGGGAAAACAATGTCAAAAAAGAGGAAGATAAACATTTCTTTATGGCAATAATAATCCGAGGGGGAGTATTTGGAAAGAAATCTGAAAAAGATAATGAGAGTTTAAATGAATAAAATGAAATTTAAATATTATCAAGAGATTAGGATCTTTCCAGATTGTGAATTGGGAGAAAGAGAAATAGGAGAAGTTCTATTTTCTCTTCTCCATTTGGAGTTTGTGAAAAATAAGGGTGAAGATGGAAATTCTCGATATGCTATATCATTTCCTGAATTTTCAAAGGGAAGCATGAAGACATTTGGTAGAGTTTTCAGAATTTTTTCTATTGATGTAGAAACGTTACAAACACTAAATATTCCTACTATATGTCAACGTTTAGATGGTTATGTTGAATTTTCTGAGATTTTAAAAACTCCTATTGTTAGTAATTATCTTCGTTTTTTCAGAGTGCAAGATAAAACAAGTGTCGATAGACTAGCAAGAAGAATGGCACGAAGAAAAGGAATATCTTTCAATGAGGCAAAAGATGAGTATAAAAGTTTTAAGCCTCTTAAACTTCGAGAAAGTCAATTTCCATATTTTTTCATAAAAAGTCTATCCACAAATCAAAATTTTAGATTGGTAATTAATTGTGTAGAAGAAAGTTATGAAAAAGATTTACCCTTTAATCTTTATGGGTTAAGTATGGGAGGAAATGTACCTAACTTCTAAAAAGAGTTTTTTACTGATTTTTATATTATCTGTAGAGTAGGAAAAGAGTTATAATATATTTACAACAGTTATCTGCCGTATAGGCAGCTTAGAAAGACAACTTTATCCAGAAGAAGAAGCCAGTTTAGTTATCTGCCGTATAGGCAGCTTAGAAAAACTGTTAACAATATTATTATAGCTATCTTTAGTTATCTGCCGTATAGGCAGCTTAGAAAAAAGATTTAGACGAAAACATAAACCAATACACGTTATCTGCCGTATAGGCAGCTTAGAAAAATAATCTTTAAAGAGAGAGTAAATTTCAAATGTTATCTGCCGTATAGGCAGCTTAGAAAGAAAAAGAAAAACAAGACGCAACATAAAAATCGTTATCTGCCGTATAGGCAGCTTAGAAACCCACGTTCTTTTAATTCTTGACAACAATAACGTTATCTGCCGTATAGGCAGCTTAGAAATTTAATATTGAAACAGAAGACGCCGGAAATATGTTATCTGCCGTATAGGCAGCTTAGAAAACGCAAAGACAAACAAGGTTCAACAAGAGTTCGTTATCTGCCGTATAGGCAGCTTAGAAAATTCTATAAACTCCTTTTAAAAAAATAGTAGTGTTATCTGCCGTATAGGCAGCTTAGAAAAAACAGATGTATCATCCTCAATTCCCCAATAGGTTATCTGCCGTATAGGCAGCTTAGAAAACCTTTGTTGAACTCGTCTTTCAATCGCTTTAGTTATCTGCCGTATAGGCAGCTTAGAAATATTGTCTATGGTGATAAGCTACAGATAATGCGTTATCTGCCGTATAGGCAGCTTAGAAATCGAGATATTTATGAAGCAGTTGCAAATCAGAGTTATCTGCCGTATAGGCAGCTTAGAAATTCAATAAGCATTCAAGCTTCAATCTCTCTAAGTTATCTGCCGTATAGGCAGCTTAGAAAAGTAATAAGCACCGTTATCAGCCTTGCCTGTGGTTATCTGCCGTATAGGCAGCTTAGAAATATGGATTATCTTTGTCAGTGTCATAGCTATAGTTATCTGCCGTATAGGCAGCTTAGAAATATTTTGGAGTGACTGTAGATTACTTACTTGGGTTATCTGCCGTATAGGCAGCTTAGAAATTTGACATGCAGACAAACACATTAATGGAAAGGTTATCTGCCGTATAGGCAGCTTAGAAATGTTACACAGCTACCAATTTGCTGATAAAAATGTTATCTGCCGTATAGGCAGCTTAGAAACTTTCTGTCGTTGACATCTCTAACGATTCTGAGTTATCTGCCGTATAGGCAGCTTAGAAATAATCGATAATAAGCCTGCAAAAGCTTATCTCGTTATCTGCCGTATAGGCAGCTTAGAAAAGAGCTTTTTTACTTCATTCGAGAAAAATTTCGTTATCTGCCGTATAGGCAGCTTAGAAAATACTTCGTCGCAAACGTTAGTCATGATATAGGTTATCTGCCGTATAGGCAGCTTAGAAATAGCTAGTCTAGATAAGCTAGCAGATGAGGTAGTTATCTGCCGTATAGGCAGCTTAGAAATGAAGGCAACGAAAGCTACAAGAAGGCAATGGGTTATCTGCCGTATAGGCAGCTTAGAAAAGTAATAAGCACCGTTATCAGCCTTGCCTGTGGTTATCTGCCGTATAGGCAGCTTAGAAATGTCAAATGGATTGCTATGATAGCAGTTGATAGTTATCTGCCGTATAGGCAGCTTAGAAATAAGCACTGGGCAGAGTATGGAGTATGCAAATGTTATCTGCCGTATAGGCAGCTTAGAAAAAATGCACCTTCTAGTTCATTGTCTCTGTTTGCGTTATCTGCCGTATAGGCAGCTTAGAAATCCCGCTATACGATAGTTCGACACTAATTAGAGGTTATCTGCCGTATAGGCAGCTTAGAAAACAGACCTTTCGAGTCGAAGATAAGGAGAATAGTTATCTGCCGTATAGGCAGCTTAGAAATGAATTCGAGCAGCTTAGCTATCAGCCAATACGTTATCTGCCGTATAGGCAGCTTAGAAAAATCGACGACAAGATGTTCACAAGGAGCAACCGTTATCTGCCGTATAGGCAGCTTAGAAAAATAGTAGAATTATTAGTGTTACCACTCAAAGGTTATCTGCCGTATAGGCAGCTTAGAAAGTTCAAAGAAGTAAAATATACATCACTATTACGTTATCTGCCGTATAGGCAGCTTAGAAATTTTGACATTGATAGACGGCTTCTGAGAAAAAGTTATCTGCCGTATAGGCAGCTTAGAAATTGTTCCTTGCCTTCTTATCTTGTTGGTAAGCGTTATCTGCCGTATAGGCAGCTTAGAAATGTTGTGGGTGTTAGCTCTGAAAAAAATCTTAGTTATCTGCCGTATAGGCAGCTTAGAAAGTAATCAGGGGCAGTAAAACGACCGACCTTATGTTATCTGCCGTATAGGCAGCTTAGAAATTTTGAAATAAAGCTTTCCCAACCTTCGTACAGTTATCTGCCGTATAGGCAGCTTAGAAAATATTTGCACTAGCTAAATTTCTGTTGAACTCGTTATCTGCCGTATAGGCAGCTTAGAAAATAAACTCATATGGGCATTGCCAGATTCTTGGGTTATCTGCCGTATAGGCAGCTTAGAAATATTCTGTCATAAGATTTTAATCTGTTTCTTTGTGTTGTAATTGTAGCAACTGAACAGAGAGTTGTTAAGATTAACTCTTATATGCAGAATGCTGCATAGAGTGGGATTGTCTTCTTATTATCTTCAAAGCCGTAGTTTTTGCTAGAGATTTTGATAGCATAGCTTGGCTTATATTTTGACATATAAACATTGAGGCTTTTTGCTTTAACATTATCTGCAGATTTAACTTCTATTGGTATAATTTGTCCATCTTTTTGAATTATGAAGTCTACTTCTGCTCCCCGTTCTGATGACCAATAGTATGTTTTGTAACCATTGGTAATGAGAGTTTGATTAACGTAGTTTTCTGTCATTCCACCTTTAAAGTCATTTAAGTCTGGAGAAGAGTAGACGATATCAGAGTAGAGTATATTTTTTTTGCACAAAGAAGCCCAGAATCTGAAACGTAGATTTTGAAGGCATCAATATCTCTATAGTTTTCGAGAGGCTTCATTATGTTTTCAACTCTGTAGACTTTGTTTACAATACCTGAAAGACAAAGCCACTCTATGGCGTTTTCAAATTCAGAAGCTCTTGCTCCACTTTTTATGAGTTTATATTGGAATCTTGTATTCTTTTTAGATAACTGGACAGTTATGTTATCATATACAAGTCTTGTTTTCTTTATTTCGTTAGTAGTATTGTATTTGCTCATATCATTTAAATAACTTATCAGAATATTGTTTTGAGAGTTTCTGACTAGTATGTAATCTTTAGTTTGTACACACTGCATGACGCATTCTGGCATTCCTCCTACTGCCAAATATTCTTTATATAAAGAAAGGGCTTTATCGTGTAAAACAGATGGAAGAGGAGTATTTGTATCAAATGATTCTCGTATCATATTGACGAGTTCTTTTTCTCCATTTGCAATGAAGAACTCGTCTATACTCATGGAATACATTGTTACTATGTCAACTTTACCAACTGGAAAAGAAAAACTAGATCTATTGACAGCAACGCCTAAAAGACTTCCTGCTGCGATAATATGATACTCTGGCGCTTGCTCCGAAAAGTATTTGAGACTAGTTAAAGCTCTTTCTGAAAGTTGAACTTCATCAAAGACTATGAGAGTTTTTTCTTTCACGATTGATATGCCTGCTATGTGAGATAAAAGAGGCAACAAATAGCTTGGTTCTATGCTTTCGCTGAATGTATCATTTAATTTTGGATTTGTTTCAAAGTTAAAATAAGCAACATTATCATAGTGGGTTCTGCCAAACTCTAAGATTGAATACGTTTTCCCGACTTGTCTTGCACCTTGTACTATAAGGGGCTTACGATATTTATTTTCTTTCTATGCTTTGAAATATTCAGATATTCTGCGATACATTGTACATTCCTAATTCTTATTTATATGTATAGTTTAACATAATTTAGAAATTATTCATGTAAAAATACAGTGAAAAAATGTGAAAATTTACACTAAACCACATTAATATTAGAAATTGTACTTATCTTTGACTAGCTTAGATAGGGCGTAAGCTATCTTTTTGTGACCACATTCATCTAGATGGAGAGAATCTTCTCCAGGAGATGCAACTGATGAACAGTCAAAAAATAGAGTATTCATCTCTTCTGCCGTCTTTTTGTATTCTTTTCCTAGTTCTAAGCTTTTAATATGGGAGCTATAGTCATAGGAAGGGAAGATACTTTTTTCAATAT
>DHMZ01000077.1 GCA_002406055.1 Spirochaetales bacterium UBA4629 | reverse complement strand
TGCTAGGATGAGGTAGTTCACTAGCCTTACTAGCTCGGTGGGACTATGCTCAGGTGTACTTTGTACCAGATAATGCACATGGTCACCATCCGTACCCACCTCAGCTCTATACCTTCGCATATTTGCCTTATACTCCCCTTTACTTCTTTTGATATTCTTTAGCGGCGATATTTTGTTGGGGTGACTATATGATACAAAAGGATAGATACATTATGAGATTTATGGATAAATGTAATTTTATCCTCCATGCTAAAGCAAGCACTAAACTATCCAACCATTAACAATGCTAGCTGTTTCTATCACTAACATTGTGAATAATAATCAAATAACCTATAAAAACTGTGCCATATAAAGAGGTAGATACAATATGCCATTCTTTTCTGTTATATCTCTTCGACATAATATATAGGCTTGTCCAAGCCTTTTATTGTATTTTTCTCGAAAGCAATCGAGGGAAATATGATTTACGCTTCTTCCAGATTTAACTTCAATTGGGCATATTTTTTTATCTTTCAGAATCAAAAAATCAATTTCATTTGAATAATCACTAAATGACCTTGCCTTGAACTTATGGTAGTATAAATGATGACCATGGCATCTTAGCAATTGCGCAACAACATTTTCAATTAACATTCCTTCATTGATATTGAGTTTATCGAGAAGAATTGCTTTGTATAATTCGTTATTGATAAAGTTTTTATCAGCAAAGGCATGTGATACCAAAAGTCCTGTGTCAGACAAATAGCATTTAACTCTTGTCTCATCTGCATTTAAGGCTATACCAACAGAGACATCAGTTGAATTGTAGCAAGGATTGATTACCATTGCATCATCTAACCAAAGGAAAGCATCCTCATAATCTCTTTTTCTTGCGTTTTTCCCAAGACTTGATAGATTAAATCTCTTTTCATGCTTGGAAAGCATTGCAGGAAGAAAATCGAAGATGGCTCTAACTTTGCTTGCACTTTTGCCAGCAAACTTTCCAATATCCTGCCTGTAGAGAGTCAAAATACGCTTTTTTGCTAGATCAGCATCTTCAAATGATTTATTTTCAACATAAGCCTTGATTGCTTGTGGCATTCCTCCAATAAGTATGTACTGTCTGAACTGGTTCATAACCTTCTTATGAACAGCATTACCAATTTGTGTCTTCTTTTCAAAGCATTCCTTTAAATAAGGTATAGTAACATTATCACCAAGAGCCCATAGAAACTCCTCAAAATCAAAAGGAAACATTTCTATGTGTTCCTCTTCAGAAGGAATCAATATTCTACTAGGATTCATCATTAATGTCACAAGAGAACCCGTTTCTATAAAATCATAACGACCATCTTCCACAAATCGTTTGATCAAAGCCCTAGCTTTCGGAAAAAGCTGAACCTCATCGAAAACAATCAAACTTTCACGTCGAAATAACTCTACATTATAAACTGCCGATAATTTTGCATAGAACAAATCCATGTCCA
The DNA here is from genome assembly GCA_002406055.1 of Spirochaetales bacterium UBA4629. Lineage (GTDB taxonomy): Bacteria > Spirochaetota > Spirochaetia > Sphaerochaetales > Sphaerochaetaceae > Ornithospirochaeta. The sequence goes on along the minus strand of DHMZ01000077.1, from coordinate 2,659 downwards.
TTATATCGTCAAAAAGAGAAAGAACCTCATTAGTAACTTTATCAAACTCGACTATAATGCTTGTACGATAGCAAGAAGATGCAAACTTTTTTATTGCATAGCTCTTACCCACACGCCTTGCACCCTCCACAAAAAGAGCACTTTTCCCATGACTTCTGTTTTTCCAATTCGAGAAATCTTCATATATTTTACGCTTAAAGTCGAACTGTTCCATATAATTCCTTTTATTTAAAGATGTTAATTTATATTTACCACGAAATCAACAGTCTCAAATGTCTTTTTTTTCACGAAATCAAGAGTTTCAAATCACAGTTTTATACACTTTGCATTACGATTTTGTAATAGTCAATAAAAGTAGACAAAAAAATGTTTTTTTAATAATTTCTTTTTCAGAAGTTTACAAACTTACTATTTTTATTGTTTTCTTATTTTCAAAAGTAGACAAAATAACCATTTTTTTTGCATTTTTGTTTTCAAAAGTAGACAGTCTAATATAAATTGTTTTAACAAATAGAGTTATTGTTTTAGCCCATTACTTCTTACTTGTAGCTTCAATAAAAGTTGAAAGAGGTTCTACTTTAGATGGCACTATTTCTTGTTTTACCACCCAAGGAGAGAGTTCTTTCTTTACTTCTTCTTCCTCAATCTTATTAGACATTTTTTTTGGACAAACTTAGGTATCTCAGAAAGTTTTCTTTTAGAGAAAGTGTCATTATGTTTAATTTTGCCATTTAGAAACATGCTTAAGTAGTGAGAAGGTGTTATGTATCCAATAGCATATGAAGGTCTACTGTTATTATAGTAGTTAACATACTTTTCTATTGTTTCCTTTACATTACGAGAAACGCCAAGATTAAAGTCATTGAAGAGTTCTTCCTTTATCCAACCATTAAGTGATTCATTAACTGGATTATCTGTAGGTTTACCAGCTCTACTCATAGAGCGTTCAATTACAGTGTTTTTTATAATGTCATTATAAGCTTGTGAGGAATAGACTGAGCCTTGATCTGTATGAAGTATAACAGGCTCTGTAATACCATTTGCTTCAATAATAGCCTTTACTTGTTCAAGACCATCAATATACTGATCTCTATCTCCTCTACGAGAAGAAAGACTCCAAGCAAGAATCATTTTTGTGAACACATCAAAGTACATTGTCAGCTCATAATAGTTCCATCCGAACGTTTTAAAGCACGTCATGTCGGAGACTATTACTTGGTAAGGTCTATCTACACTTTCCCATGTCGAAAATATAAGGTTAGGGTATTTATCCTTTTCTCTTCTTCTTTTGTACTTTATCTTGTGTTTAGTTTCTGCTACTAATCCTAAAGCTCTTGTAATTTTATAGGTAAAGCTTTCTGAAATATTAAGAATATTATTTTCTTTAAGATAAGCACATATCCATCTGTATCCGTGACTAGGATGCTCTGCATGAACCTTTTTAACTGCGTCTATTGCACGCAGCCGAAGAGAATTATCCTTCTTCTCTCTTTTTAGCCATTTGTAATAGCCACTTCGACTTACTCCCATTATTTCACAGAGTTCATTAATAGAGTATGTATGAGAAAGTTTATAGATTATTTCGTATTCTTTTTCTTTAAAGCTTTGTATTCCAAGTGCCCATCCACTGTCATCGCTATATAATTTTTTTTTAGCCTTTCATTCTCAATTGTAAGTTCAATTACTCTTCTTTTGTAATTCTCCTCCGTTCTATTTATCCCTTCAGGAAGAATAGGAGCAGATGTCTTACTTACTCTATACAATCCTTCTATCCCAGCACTATCATATTGCTTTATCCAATTTCTAAAGGCGCTATCACTGATATTATTTACCTCACAAAAATCTGACAACTTGACATTTGGATTGCTACGATACCGTCTTATTAGCATCTCTTTTTCAAGGGCATTAATATGTTCTGCCATACTTTATTCCTCTTCTCAAACACTCTCTCTACAGAGTTCTTTCGTCAAGGCTTGGCAGACTACCTCATTCATACTTAAGCCTGTATTCTGAGCTTTTGTTCTAAGTGCATTTGAAAGGGTAACTGGGAAAATAGCATGAAAAGAAACAGACTTCTCTCTTATTTTTGTTTCCTCTATCTTCTCTTCTAAAGGTACAAAGTTGAACGAAAAACCTTGCTCTGATAGTAAATCACTAATTGATTCTTCTTGTTCTTTAATACCATCTAAAAGTGTTTCTAACGCTTCCAATCTTTCTTCTAATTGTTCTCCTTTTTCTGAATCTCTTAGCTGTTCTGGAAGACGTTCTAATTTTTCTTCTTCTTCACTTTTTAATTTTTCTAGAACATTTAAAAATGAGTTCCTTGCTAGCATGCTATCTCTATTGAATTTCTCTGCTGCTTTCTTAAGTATTGCTCTTCCTTCTCTATTCATTTTTTCTACTCCTATCAGACAGTTATTATACATGCCATAAAAAAACTGAAAAACTCAAAGAAAAGAATTCCTTCGTGGTTTACTAACTTCTATTCATTTAATCATTTTTTTTCATATAACTGTCTACTTTTAGAGTAGCAACATTTTGCGATGCAGACTCTGTCTATAGCGCGTAGTGCTTAGGCGGAGTTAATCGCATTTACTACTCAGCACCCTGAGCTTCTATATATCTTCTGATTGCGAAATCGGAAACTTCTGAAACCGAA
>DHMZ01000048.1:4038-7823 GCA_002406055.1 Spirochaetales bacterium UBA4629 | reverse complement strand
GTAAAGTCATCATATTTATTTGAGAACCATTTTCTCATAAAGCCAGCTTTCTTTTTTAGCATCTTTGAGCCTCTTGTAATCTTACATAGACTCATAGAACGATTCTGCGCTATATCTCGTTGAGATTTTCCTTGCCACAAATCATCCATTAATAGATAGCGCTGAATAATATCTTTCTTTTCGTTATCTGTTAGCATATCGTCAAGAAAAGCAATGAGGTCCTCTCTATTAGTAATTGTCAGAATAATTGAGAGAAGATCTTCCATACCCTTCTCTTCTTCTTTCTTGTCTAGCTTTACAGCTTTGCTTCTACTCATAGTAATAATTTAATTCACGTATTTTTCTTAGTCAACGTTAAAAAAGCGGAGAGAAAATACTCATAACTCTTCTTAGAATTCTTCTATATAAAGGAAGACGCCCTTCATCTCCACTCTTTATCTCTTCAGATAAAAGAAGTGTTCTTTCAAAGTTTTCTTTTAGTTCCTTTACAATTGAAGACCTAAAGAAGAGAACGCTAAGTTCAAAATGAAGATAGAACGATCTATAGTCAAGATTAGTTGTTCCTACAACGGCAATCTCATCATCTGCAATGAAATTTTTAGAGTGAATGAATCCAGGAGTGAACTCAAATATCTTCACGCCATTTTTAAGTAGCTTTTCATAGTTAGCTCTAGTTACTTCAAAGACACTCTTTTTATCTGGATAGTGAGGAGTAATAATACGCACATCCAAGCCACTCTTAGCTGCAATAACAAGAGCATTTTCCATAGATTCATCTAGAATTAAATATGGCGTGGTAATCCAAATGTAACGCTTGGCGTTGTTAATAATCTGTAAGTAGGTATCTTCAGCTATAGTCTTGTCATCTAATGGACTATCGTCAAACATTTGAATGTAACCATCACTTTCACCTTTAATGGTCGGAACGTAGAGCGAGAGATTATCTTCAAAGTTCTCCAAGCAATCCCAATTACGCAAGAACATCAAAGTAGCATTCCAAACGCCATCACCCTTTAGTCTTATAGCATCATCTTTCCAATAACCAAATTTAATCAGATCATTAGCATATTCGTCAGCAAGATTAACGCCACCTGTATAACAGACATTTCCATCTATATTAAAAATCTTTCTGTGATCTCTAAAGTTTAAACGAGGGTTTGCATGAATCTTTATTTTATTAAAAGCTATAGCTCTTATGCCAAAGCTTTTAAGCGTATCCTCATAGTCTCTAGGAAGAACATTTATTGAGCCCATATCATCAAAGACAACTCTAACATCAACGCCTTCCTTAACTTTGCTCTTAAGAAGATTGAGAATGCGTGTCCACCATTTGCCAGTGTCTATGATGAAATATTCAATAAAAACAAACTTCTTAGCTTTACTAAGCTCATTTAATAGATCCTCGAAGAAATCTTCGCCAAAGACGAAGTACTTAATCTCGGTATTCTTGTAGACAGAAAAGCCCGTAATGTTTTTAACATACTGACTCTCTCTGCGATAGACAGGAGATAGAGAGTAAAGTTCTTCATCTGCATTTCCAAGACTAAAGAGAGTATCATCGGGGATTCTTTTCTTGAAATCTGCAACCTTCTTTTCTGAAAGAGAACCTATCTTTTTATTGGAGAATAAAAGATAAAAAACACCGCCAAGAAAAGGAAGGATAATCAAAACATACATCCAAATCAGACGATAAGCGTTATTTTCTTTTCTTGTAATGATAATACTTGCTATTACCATTGAGAGGATAATGAAAAAGAGGTAGTTTTGTTTTCCCATTGCAGACCAAAGCACAAAGTAGCAAATAGCAGCAATTTGCAAACCAAAGAAAATAATCATCCAAAACATTCTGGAGCTAAGTATTTTATATATCTTTCTCAGCATTTGCCTCTCCTAGTGAGAACTCACATCCACAATAGTTTTGACGATATAAACCTAACTCTTTGCTAAGTGTACATGAAAGAGCAAAGCCATTCTTCTTTTTAAAATCTATCTTCTCAAAACCTGGTAGATCTTCACCTTCTTTGAAAATTGTATTTGAATTTTTGAATCTAGAAACAGTAAGTGTTGTGCAAAAATACTCAATATTCTCTTCTTTAGCCTTTTCATAGGCCTTAAGGAGATTAAATCTAAAGCATTTATTGCATCTCTTTCCATGTTCTTTCTCACCTTCTAATCCCTTTACCCACTCTCTCCACTCTTCATGGTTATATTCGCCTTTAATTATTCTAAGGTTGTAATGAGATGCGACAATTAACGCATTCTCATATCTCTTTTCTTCCTCTCCATATGGATAAATATTGGAATTAGAGAAGTAAAGTACAGGCTCCCAACCTTCCTCTAGTAAACGTAATATTGAAGATGTAGCGCATGGGCCACAACAAACATGGACTAAAATCTTTTTTTTCATTGTTGTTAAATATATTTAATTACCCTTATTATTAAAGATTGAAAAGAAAAACTCTACTACATAGGAAGTACAATATGTCGAATAAAGAAAAGAAGAGGAAGGCATTCTCAACTTTGATAATTAGCCTTCTTGTAATTGGAATAATATTTATTACCTATTCAGGTGTTCAAAAATGGATTGGTATAGGCTTCTTTACTGTGGCTTTAATACTATTAGTACTAAATAGCCTTGGTACATTTTACTATAGCAAGGCTTCTCGACTACTTAATGGAGAGAACCCTCCTGTTAAAGATAGCCTTCCTATCTTTGAAAAAGCAGTTAAGCTTGGTATTGAAACTAAGGGAGAAGTCGTAGTAGGTACGCTCTTCGTTCAATATGGCGATATGGAAAAAGGTAAAGCTATCTTAGAAGGATGCCTAGACTCTCAAGATAACAAGGTCGTACAAAGTGCAAAGATCTCTTTGAGCATGTATTATTGGATTAAAAATGATTTAGACAAGGCGCTTTCTATAGCTGAAGAGGTCTATAATACAGGCTTTAGAGATCGTAATCTCTATATTAATCTCTCTACATACTATCTTGAGAAAGGAAAGTACAAAGAGTTTAAGAAGCTTGTAAAAGAAAGCAAGGATAAGAACTTCTATCTTCCAGCTACTCAGGACCTAGAAGCTGCATACTACATAGCACAATCTGATTGGGCTCGTGCTGGTAGCTTATTAAAGAACCTCTTTGAAACATCAAAGCCTACATTCATCGATCCTTTCCTACATAAGGCACTTGTCCTTTTACATTATGGAGAATGGGATGAAGCCGCGAAAGCTCTTAGAGAGCTAAAAGAGAAGTGTCAATTTACAAATGCTTCTATCTATACAGAATCTCAAATTGACATTCTTATTGCATATTTAGATGAAGAAAGTACAAGATGGGGATTATTAGAAGCTATTAATTCCGATCCTACTATTTTTATCAGAAGAGAGATGCCAACTATTAAGAGTGGCGTCAGTATGCCTTCCTCATTCCCTTCTAAGCCAGACTTCTCTAAACTAGAAACAGTCTCTTCAAAAGAAGATGAAGAAGAGGATGATGGCGATATAGACACATCCCTCACCGATGACGATGAGGAATGGATTAAGAAGCATAGTTAAGATTAAAACTCTGAAGTAAATGAAATAGAGGCCGTGATATGATTCTCATTATTGCGACCTCCTTCATAGCCAACACGGAAGGTTGTTGGCAATGTAATTAACCCAATTAATGATAAGTCTGTCTTAACTTCGAGGCCAAGCGAGAACATAAAGCCATTCTCTTTATTTGTTAATGAAGAGAAATAAGCAGCTGTTGATAGATTATCTAAGATTAAAAACTCTCCAAATGTTGG
>DHMZ01000048.1:3102-3926 GCA_002406055.1 Spirochaetales bacterium UBA4629 | reverse complement strand
GCAGAAGCACCATAAAGAAGAGTATTTGATGTAAAGTTATCACTAACAAAGACAGGAACACTACCCTTTCCGTCAATGCTAAATCTTCCCCTTACAGATCCTGAAACATAGATACTTGGAGTGAAGTTATATTCATCTTTAAGAGATACCTCCATGTAGTTTCTTGGATTTTCAAAGACAATCGAATCTCCAATTAAGAGATATCCTACGTCACAACCAAAGTGATTATTCTCCATTTTATATTCGCACTGAGCACGGAGAGAGAATATTATACCTCTTCCACTACCATTTGCAGAATAATCATTGGCATATTCAATACTCTGGTTAGCAATTACACTAATTTCATCATCTTTGTATAGGTACGCATCAATACTTTCTCTAAGGTTTATAAATGGATCAAAGGCAGATTTTGGCCTTAAGAAATCTACATATCCTTCAAGCTTTGCTCTTACGAATGAAAAAGGATAGTAAGATATATTAGCGCCAACTGTTGTAAACAGTTCAGAAGAAGAAAGATTTTGAGAATTGCTTCCTAGTCCAAATATTAGAGACATATCAAAATCAGAGATAAGAAGGCGATATTCAAAGCCTGTTGTCATGCTATTTTTCAAGTAGCGAGGTGAAAGATTCGAATTCATAGCAACAAAATTGACACCAAGCAACGTCGAAGGAGTACTACTCTTTAATCTTCCAAAGTATTTAAGATTATTCTTTGTATCATTAATTCTAGATGCAATTATCTCATTATTCTCACTTTCTTTCTTTTCGCTCTTATATAAAGTACTTAGCTTACTTTCTTCTTTTTTAGCTGAGTTATATCCTAT
>DHMZ01000048.1:0-2991 GCA_002406055.1 Spirochaetales bacterium UBA4629 | reverse complement strand
AGGATTAGAGATGAATACTTTTTTAAATCTCTAGACGCATTCTGTCTCTTTCCGATGTCGAAAGATGAATTAAGAATTGTAACAGGATTAATTAAGTTAATTGTATCTGCATCATAGAATGTTGTAGATAGAATAACTGTATCTGTGTAATCGTAAGCAGCATTAATTGGTGCAAGAGATATTACACCACCATCAATTAAAAGGTGTCCATTGTATTGGTATGGGCTAAAGTAAACAGGAAGAGCAAAAGAACCAATTAAGACATCAGAAAATGGCCCCTCTGTTATTCTTACTTCTCTCTTACTAACTAAGTCATCGCAGACTATCATAATAGGGATTTCTGTATCCTCTACTCTTAGATCCTTTCCTACAATGTAATCAACAAGTGTTTTAAAGCCAGAAGGACTTAAAAAGCCACCTGTAGTTGGAAGAGTTAGAGAGAAATATGATGAAATATCTCCTGCAGCCAGGAGTTCTTCTATTTTATCAGGCTTCACTCCTGCAGCATAAAGCATTCCAATAATTGACCCCATTGAATTTGATACAATAAAGTCTGGCTCAACACCTATCTCATCTAAATATTTTAAAACTCCAATATGTGCACAGGCCCTAGCAGAACCTCCTGTTAGGACAAGTCCGATTGGGTCTCTTTTTCCTTCTGTACGAGCAAGAATTCTCTCCCTAAAATTATCATCACCATAGATGACAGGGATATCTGAAATAAGAATTTCATTAAAGAACTCATCATTTTCTTCACTACTTGTTGATGAAGCAAACAATGAAAGAGAACACAAAATGGTTATTAGTACGACAAGGAAAAATTTTTTCATGACTTAATAATAATCATGAAAGAGAAAGCCTTCAATCTTATGGCTTGAATAATTCTAATAGTTTCTGTTACCATTCTTTCTACTTGGCATGGTGGCGGAATTGGTAGACGCAGTAGACTCAAAATCTGCCGAGGGCAACCTCTTGTGGGTTCGATTCCCACCCGTGCTATTCTTTTAGATAGCTTTATCAAGCAAAAGAAACTACAAACGCATATCGCCAGCATTCTAAATAACAACGACTTAGATTGAACTTATTAATAATCACCTATTTGTATGAATATTCTCTTTTTCTCTTAAAGCTTCATTAGAGTCTAGTCAGACTCAAGCAAGGTAAGTTGATTCTGTGGTTTTATCGATTATCTCTTCCTTCCACTCTGATATCTGACAATCTTTGGATGCAAAGTTAAGGCCAATGATATGAATCTCTTTATCCGTATTTATATACTTTGCGTAGTATCTTTTATCCTTTATCTGAGAAAGGGCTTCCTCTGCACTCTTATCAACCTTTATCTCAATGATATAGACATCAGCTTCCGACTCAATTACGACATCAATACGACCTCGTGTTGTTGTCTCTTCAACATTTATCTTATCGACTCCAAAGAGAAGAAAATAAGAATAAAACATCGCTTCATAGCCTATTTCCTTCTCAAGTACTACATACGGAATCTTTGCATAGTAAGCATTCATTGCTTTAACAAGTCCAGAAATATCTCTATTCTTTATCGCAATATTTCCCTTCACAAGAAATACACTGAGGTCTTTTCCTCCAGAGTATTGTTTCATTAGAGAAAGAGTGAATGCATTCCTCACTTCCTTATTTGGAAATTTAAGAGTCAGAGCTAGATTGTCGCCTTCTTTAATTGTAAGGTAGCCAGTAAAGTATATGAGAGCGAGAACCTCAGAATCATCAAGCGAAAGAGATGCAAGATTGCTATAATCAAATGATGAAAAGACATCCATGCCAACGATAGGGTTCTCGGTAATGATATGCCCTAAGTGATAGTCCTTGGCTAAATCTACAGCAAGCGTACTCGTTCCAGTATCTATCCAATAATTCTTAAATGAACATCCATTCGTAAAGAAGAAGCCTACAGATACAGGATTATATACATTAGCATTGCTCTCATATGAAAAACGGTAGCCATCATAGTATTCTTTTATTGCAGAAAGGAAATCTTCTCTTTTCTCATATTTCCTGTCAGCCCGAGTCATATAATTATCGATGTATTCACTGAAGTTTGATTCAAGCTCTTCTTCTGTATATCCAAAGGCAGAAGCAAAATTCTTATCAAACGTAAGATCTATGAGATTATTTATCTGGCTGAAGATTGACATATTAGAGAACTTAGTAATTCCAGTAAGGAAGAAGAAACGTATTTTTTCATTCCTATTCTTTACTACAGAATAGAACATACTCAATGTATCTCTTATTTTATCTGCAAGTTCTATATTCTTATATGTGTGAATGATAGGAGTGTCATATTCATCTATGATGATTACTGCTTTCTTTTCTGTTTTCTTCAAAAAAGCAACAAGCATAGTCGAAGGCTCACTCTTTTCTAGTATAATACCGTTTCTTTCAGCTTCATCTCTTATCGCCACTTGAAAATCATTCAAAAAAGATTCATAGCTTGTTGTGTTGTACTCAGCAAAATTAAAATGAAGTACTGGATGTTTTTCAAAAGAATAATCTGTTTTCCCTATATATAATTCTTTGAATAATGACTTTTTTCCTTCGAAGAGACAATGAAGAGTCGAACACATGAGGCTCTTACCGTAGCGACGTGGACGTGATATGAAGTAATAGCTAGAAGACTGATTATTTACAAGCTTATAGACATATTCAGTCTTATCGACATAAATACAATCCATTTTTCTAAGGTCTTCAAAGGAGCTTCTATCTACACTTATTTTCTTCATATACTTATAATATAACGATATTTCTCTTTTCTCCACAAGAATGAAGATGTACACATCCGTGTTTTCTCTTTCAACAAATGTTTATATACTTCCCCATGACACTTTCTTTGTTGTTTTTTATTTCATGAACCTCCTCGGGGTATTTAACCCTTTCACATGCTGGCTGTTCGTATCGCCAGCATTGTGAATAAAAGCAATGACTCCACGCTATTATAGAGCCTATGACGCGAAGGAAGCT
>DHMZ01000008.1 GCA_002406055.1 Spirochaetales bacterium UBA4629 | reverse complement strand
CCATGGTGATAGGAGCATCTACTGTTATGAATAAAAAGTACTCGACAAGAGCATTTCTCTTTATCGTCATAGTATGAACATTAGCAGTCTCAAGTAGGCCATTATAAGAATCCCAGAATCTGTAGATGTGACCAGAGATTTTAACTCTACCAACAGGAAGAAACTTATATCCTGCCTTCTTGTATGTTAAGCTTTTGTATTTTTTACCTTCTTTCTTTTAGTAGGAGATGCCTTAATACCAATCTTTCTATCTGTGAAAAATTTATTATAATAGCGGTATATCCTGTCTGTTATATCTTGGAGAGCTTAACTTCCTACCATTTGCAAAAAGCTATTCTCTTCACTGTTTCTAATATCTTTGAGAATCTTTTGAAGGTCACTCTTTTTCATAAGCTTTCCTTCTTTCTTGTACTCATGAATAGCCTTTCATCCCACAGCTAAAGATTGTGGGCTTTCTCGGCTAGATATTGTAAAATAAATGTTCAATATATTGAGAATACTTTACATAGATTTATAATTATTTCTTAAGGAATTGATGAAAAAATGGATGTAAAGGCTTTAGCAGATAGCTTACAGAAAGAAACTGAAAAGATTATCGTTGGTAAATCAGATTGCATTAGGAAAGTAATCCTTGCCCTTCTTGCTGAGGGTAATGTTTTATTCTCAGACCTACCAGGTTGTGGAAAAACAACATTAGCAAAGACTATCTCACTTGCCTCGGGACTGAACTTCAATAGAATACAATTCGTTTCAGATATGCTTCCGTCCGACATACTTGGCATGGAGATATTCAATCAAAAGACTGGAGACTTTGTTTTAAGAAAGGGTCCTATTGAAACGAATATACTTCTTGCAGATGAAATAAACAGGGCTATTCCAAGAACACAATCAGCGCTTCTTGAAGCAATGGAAGAAAGAGAAGTATCTATCGAAGGTAAGTCTTTCCCTCTACCACGTCCATTTATTGTTTTAGCAACTCAAAACCCTATTGAAAATGAAAGTACATTTGCACTTCCCTCTGCCCAAATGGATAGATTCCTTATTTCTCTTTCTATTGGCTATCCTTCCTTTGAAGAAGAGAAGGAAATGCTAAGAAAAGTTGGAGACGGAACTCCATACGATACTATCAAAGCTGTTTCATCTGAAAGTGAGATACTTCAAGCGCAAAAAGAATGTAAAGAGGCCTTCATCTCCGATGAATGCGAAAGCTACATCGTAAGAATTGTTGACGAAACACGAAAAGATCAACGCTTAAAGATGGGAGCCTCCCCTAGAGCATCACGCTCTCTATATTCTGCGTCTAAGGTTTGGGCAAAGATGAATGGAAGAGATTACGTTAATCCTGATGACATAAAAGAAATTGTAGGACCAGTACTATCACATAGATTAGTTCTATCTAGTTCATCTAAATATGCTGGCCTTACCGTCGAAACTATTCTTAGCGATATTTTATCAAGAGTAGAAATACCCGAGAAGATTAAAGAAATAAAATGAGAAGCTCACACTCCTTCTCTCGCTCTAGTCTATTTGTTACTATCCCTGCAATTATTATCTCTTTTGTTCTCTGCATAGTAATGGCACTACAAAGAGAAGGCCTACTTATGGCACTTTTTGCCATTTTATTCTTCTTCTCTCTTATCTCTAGACTATGGGCAAAGAGTGCAACAAAACATATCGAAGCATCGCTCTATTTTTCTAGCCAAGCGACATTCCCTGATAAAGAGATTGAAGCAAAGTTGAAAATAAAAAACAACAAGCTCCTTCCTTTGCTTTGGATTAAGATTACAATGCCACTTTCAAAGAGGCTATCAATAGTACCAGAAAAAACAAGAGTGCCAGAGAGTAGCGAAATATCTCTTTTATCGTCTAGGCTTGAATCTACAGCGCTAATCGGAGAAGAAAAGCTTGGTCGTATAATGTGGTACGAAGAGGCGGAATTTACATTTAAGCTAAAAGCAAAAGAACGAGGAATCACACATCTTAGCTCTTGGTACTTATCCTCAGGCGATGGTTTTGGACTATCGGAGGCAAACATCCCAATGAATGGTCTTGGAAGTTTAGTTGTATATCCCCGTCTTGTTGAGGTAAATATAGATCCTTTTATAAAGAACCATTGGAATTCATCTACAGGACCAAGAGGTATTATGGAGGATATTACTGTAATAAGATCGACAAGAGACTATCTTCCTTTTGATAAAGTAAAAAATATAAATTGGAAGCAAGTTGCACTAGGACTACCATTACAGACTAATGTATATGAGGAGATACTACCAAAAGGTATAAGCATTATATTTGATGGAGAATCATTCTCTGGTCCTGTTGGCATGAAAGAAGAACTTGAAGAATGTATATCAATCATTGCATCAATACTAGTTAGCCTAGATGAGAGAAAGCTCCTTCCGTCTCTTTCTCTTCCAGATTCGTTTTATGCAAAGGCAGAAACGATTAAGAGCTCGGACGGCCTTAATAGCCAACTGTCAGCTCTCGCTTCTTACGAACCATTAAAAGATGTCTTGAATCAGAATGGTACTGAGATGATAAGACAAGAATCTTCATTTAGGGACGAAGAAATTATCTTTTCAAGCCAAGATTGCATGGAAGTATTCTATTTTGCTGCTTATTCTGACGATATTTTACGTCTTCAATTTATCAAAGAAATACCAGAAGAAAAAATAACAGTTGTTAGTGCAAAGGAAGGAAAAGAAAGAATACCGTACAAAGCAATCACACTATCATCTTTAAGGAGGAAGAAATGAACTTATTCCCAACTACTGCAAAAGAAACAATTCTCTCCTCCTTAATTGCAACTATTCTTTCTTTGTTTCTAAAAGATGGTGGTGGGCCACTACCAATCTTTCTTGTTGTTTATACTCCTATTATTACTGTTCTAAATAATTCTTTTTTAAAGAAGGAAAGAAGTGGTTCTTCAATAGCTATCTTCAATCTTATTGTTATTATCCTTTTTGAAGTGGCTATTATTCTTTTAAGAACAACAGTCTCACTCTTTATTTCGTTCCTTTTTATCCCTCTATTTGTGCTTATCTCTGCGTTTTCAGTAAGGGCATTAACAAAAGAAACTGGAGAGAAAAGCATACTAAGGCTTTTTGATATCTCACTATTCTCTTTAATCTTTACTATCTTCTATTTGCTGTCAAATAACGCAAATAGAATAACGATAGTCTATCCTATCATTGCGACGACAATATCTCTTATAACAATTCTAACAATGAGACAAGGAGGAAAGAAAAAGGGGTGGATTCTTACAGTCTGCGTAGCTTTAGTAACTCTTTTTCTTGTATTTCTGCTTGATAGATATGCTCCAACAATAGGAAAAGGCTTAGTGAACTTTTGGTATAAAATAGTAGCACTTGCAAAGAGAATCTATGCTTTTTTCCTCTATCTTATTTCATTACTACCAAGCATTAAGCCAAAGCTTAATTATGATATTCTTCCAAAGCCAGCTGATGGAGAATATAGAAGAGAGGTAGTAACAGGAACAATTGGAGAGAGCGTTTTAAAGATTATTGTTTTTGCTTTCTTCCTTATCGTTGCTATTATTGCTCTTATTATAGTCTTAAAAAATATACATATAAAACGAAATGGTGGAGCTAGAACCAACAAGAAAAAAACTATATCTAATAACTCTCTTATTGGTGCAATTAAGGCTTCTCTGTTGCGCCTAAAAGATGAAATAAAGCTGAGAAGATATATAAGACAAAATAAAGATTACTCTCTAGGTCTTTCTCTCTGGATGGAGAAAAAATTAAAAAATGACATATGGCATAGAGAACTAGATGAATCAAGGACATCTTTTGTAGAAAGAATTGGTCTTTTGATTAATGAAGAAGCGTTAATTAAGTGTTCAAAGAATGTCGACGAAATTCTCTATTCAAATGAAAAGATAAGTGTTCTCAAAGTTGAAGAATCAAAATCTATACGAAATAGAATTCTCAAAGCAAAGTCAAAAAGAGATAAGGAAAAATTCTTAGAACGCTTTAGAAAGCACAAATAAGACTAAAAAAAAGGGCAACCCACTCCGGTGCCATTGCTCCCTCAGAACGGATTGCATCATTTTTTTCGGGTCTGGAAACCACGTCTGTCGGCGGCTTTTGCTCACTCGACAGTCCAGATACCACTATAGCAGGGGTAGGACTCGGACCTACGACCTCCGGGTTATGAGCCCG
>DHMZ01000066.1 GCA_002406055.1 Spirochaetales bacterium UBA4629 | reverse complement strand
ATTATTTCATGCGTTTATTCTGTTATCTTTACTCAATATGTTCTCGAGCTACAGCTAACATTAGTTTTATTCTGTTTTCTTGGTTAACTCTAGTTGCTGATGGATCATAATCAATTGGAACAATATTACTATCAGGGTATTTTTCCTTTAACGGTCTAATCATTGCCTTACCAACAATGTGATTAGGTAAACAGCCAAATGGCTGAGTACATACAATATTTGAATAGCCTTTTTTAATTAACTCAACCATTTCTGCAGTAAGAAGCCAACCTTCTCCCATTTTGCATCCTCTATCAATAATACCATCTACATTTTCTTCTAACTCCCTGAGAGCTGAAGGCAGAACGAACTCTTTATGACGTGATATTGCACTTCTAAGCCACTTTTCACTCTTTTCTAAGAAAGGAAGGATAAAATGCTTATCTACCTTCGAATATATCGGCTTTGTTCCATAATACTCGTTGTCTTTTATTGCGTTAGAGACTCCATATAAAAAGAAACCTAAAAGAGGAGGAAGCATAACTTCACATCCCTCATGCTCTAAAAATGCTTGAAGATTAGAGTTACCAAAACGTGAGTATTTCATATATATCTCGCCAACAATTCCAACCTTAACCTTTTTCTCTCTCTTTACAGCAATGGAAGCAAAATCATCTGAAATCTTATTTAGATTCTTTGTTATATTTGACCAGAAATAGCCTCTATTGTCCTTATAACGCTGAGATAAGTCCTCGACCCATCTCTTTACAAGACTATCTGTTTCTCCTTCATTAACCTCATATGGCTTTACTTGATTACGTAAGTACATTATTTCATCACCATAAAGAAGTGCTGAAACTGCTTGTAAGACCATAGTAAGAGTAATCTTAAAGCCAGGATTTTTATTCATTCCTGCAAGGTTTAGAGATATTACAGGAATGTAATCAAGGCCAGCTCTTTCAAGTGCCTTAATAAGCAAAAAGTAGTAGTTAGATGCTCTACAGCCTCCACCTGTTTGAGTAATAGCCAAAGCACATTTATGACTATCAACAAGGCCTCTCTCTATAGCATCAATCATTTGTCCTATAACAAGAAGTGCCGGATAGCACATGTCGTTATGAACATACTTAAGTCCCTTTTGAATAATTGAGGGATCTTCATTATTTAAGACTAATGCTTTGTAGCCATTATTAATCAAAACCTTTTCAAAGAGAGCAAAATGTATTGGAGACATGTTAGGAGCAACGATTGTATAATCCTTCTTCATCTCTTTTGTAAAAGTCACACTCATACTTCTCTCTCCTTTAATGCTGCAAGAAGAGACCTGAGCCTTATCTTAACAGCTCCAACATTTGTTATTTCGTCTATCTTAAGTTGAGTATAAATTTTATTATTTCGCCTTAAGATTTCCTTCACTTCATCTGTTGTAACAGCATCAAGACCACAGCCAAAGGAGACTAGTTGAACAAGATTAATATCATCTGTCTTTGAAACAAAAAATGCAGCATTATAGAGTCTTGAATGAAAGGTCCATTGATTGAGTATTCTCAAATCTTCCTTACCTTCAAGTGGTATTGAATCCTCACTTAAAACAGAACAGCCAAGAGAAACAATAAGCCTATCTATAGAATGGTTAGTTTCTTTATCTAAATGATAAGGTCGCCCAGAAAGCATTATTATTGGCCTTTTTTCTTCTCTTGCAATTTGAATAATTTCTTTTGCCTTATTTAAAATCTTCTCTTTATATCTTCGCTCTTCTTCCTCAGCTTTTTTCGTTGCTTTTAATACCTCTTTTTCGCTAATAGAGAATACAGAGCTAATGCGAGAAGCAAAGTGTTTAGGCTTTTCAAGAGATAAATAAGGTGTAATAAGTTGGCTTTTTCCGGGATCCCAATTAGCTCTTATTACCTCTGCGTAATAAGCTACAACAGGACAATTAAAATGGTTATCTGAGCAACCTTCATCAATATTGTAGCTAGAGCAAGGAATAAAAATCTTATCTACACCTTCTTTTTTTAAATACTCAACACTTCCATGCATAAGTTTAGCAGGGAAGCAAACAGTATCTGAAGGAATGGAGCTCTGCCCTGATAGATATTGTTCTCTATTAGAAAATGGAGAAGTAATTACTTTAAAGCCCAGAGAAGAAAAAAGCGTATGGAAGAAAGGAAGAGTTTCATACATTCCGAGTGCCAAAGGAAGGCCTATTGTTCCTCTTTCCCCTTCTCCTCTTTTTTCTATGTATTCTTCTAATAGTTCTTGTTTATATTGATAAATGTTGTACTTATCACTCTCGCTAGCCTTTCCAGAAATTGGACGCTCACATTTATTTCCACTAATAAGACGACGAGAGGAGGAAAAGCTATTGATTGTTAAAAGACAATGATTGGTACATCCCTGACATCTAACATTTTTTACTTCATGCTTTAAGTTCTGTAGTTTATCTTTATCGATTATTGAACTCTTAGTTTTTTTCTCTTTTTCACTCTCTTTCTTAGCATATAGAGCAGCACCATAAGCGCCCATTAAACCTGCAATCGTTGGTCTTATTACATCTTTACCCAATTCAAGTTCAAAAGCTCTTAAGACACCATCGTTAAGAAATGTTCCGCCCTGAACTACAATATTGGAGCCAATGGCCTCTTTACTTGAGGTCCTTATTACCTTATAAAGGGCATTCTTAACAACAGAGATGGCAAGACCAGCAGATATATCTTCTGTGCTTGCACCATCTTTTTGAGCCTGTTTAACGGAACTGTTCATAAAAACAGTGCATCTAGAGCCCAAATCTACTGGATGCTTGGCATATATAGCCTTTGATGCAAACTCTTGACTAGAAAGTCCTAGAGCATTCGCAAATGTTTGCAAAAACGAGCCGCAACCAGAGGAACATGCTTCATTTAAGAAGATATCATCAATAGCACCATCTTCTATTTTAAAGCATTTAATATCTTGCCCTCCTATATCAATAATGAAGTCCACAGATGGCAAGAAGAAGCGTGCTGCTATAAAATGTGCTTGAGTCTCTACAAGTGAATAATCAAGCTCTAATGCTGTTTTTAATAATTCTTCTCCATAACCTGTAACAGCAGCCCCTTTAATGGTTAAATATGGATATTTTTCATAAAAAGAGAGTAAATAGAACCTAATTAGAGCAACAGGGTTACCATTATTAGGACTATAAAACTCATCTAAAATAGAACCATTAGGTGTAATAAATACTGCTTTTATAGTTGTAGAACCTGCATCTAGACCTAAGTAGACGTCCCCTTTATAAAACGCAATATCTTCCCTTTTAACTTTATCTTTTTCGTGGCGAGAGCAAAAGGCTTTGTACTCTTCTTCGTTTTTAAACAATGGAGGAAGACTATTAAATGTCGCTTTATTTTTATAAGAAGAAATTTTATCTATAATTCCGTCTATAGTTGTGACTTTCTTCTCTTTATTAAGGGCAGCACCAAGTGCTACATAATAGAGGGAATTTTCAGGACAAATTCCCTTAGTTTTTAAAGTGCTATCAAAATACTCTCTGAGCTTTGGTATAAAAGATAATGGACCACCAAGGTAGACAACATTGCCTTCTATTTTTCTTCCTTGGGCTAAACCAGAAATAGTCTGATTAACGACAGCCATCAAAATAGAGGCAGCAATATCTTCTTTCTTGGCCCCTTGGTTTATAAGAGGCTGAATATCACTCTTAGCAAAAACGCCACAGCGTGAGGCTATTGTATATAGCTCTGTAGATTTTTCAGCAAGAGGCCCTATTTCTTCCTTTTCAACTCCTAACAGAGTTGCCATCTGATCAATAAAGGCACCTGTTCCACCAGCACAAGTTCCATTCATTCTTACTTCTAAGCCATTAGTTAAAAATAGAATCTTTGCATCTTCTCCACCAAGCTCAATAATCACATCGGTCTCGGGAAGATACTCTTTTGCACTAAGACGAGTTGCATATACTTCTTGAATAAATGGAATATCAGATTTATCAGCAATACCCATACCAGCAGAGCCAGAAAAAGCAACCTCTACTTGCTCTTTTCCTACTATGCTTTTAACTCTTTCAAGCATCTCTATACTCTTCTTAACTATTTCAGAGTAATGACGCTCATAACACTTATAAATAATTTCCCCACTTGGGGAAAGAAGTACCACTTTCATTGTGGTTGAACCAATATCTAGTCCAATTCTGTACATAGCTAAAACTTAATGAAAAGAAAGAATGGAGACAAGAAGTTCATTCTTTTATTCATACACTTTTCTCAATTGTGTATCATTTTAGCCAAAAATTACCCCATGCATCCTATCTCAAAGTCATCTTCAGTAACCATTGTTATAGTCTTTCCGTCTATCAATTCTATTTCAAACCACCCCTTTCGACTTCGTGTGAGTTTCACACTTTCATAGTCAATCTTCCAATTGCTACTATCTTTTCCATCAGATATAAAAGAAGAAAATAGAAAGAGATAACTTCCATCTCTCTCATATAGAGAATAGTCCTCTTCTTTTAAAGCATTATTCCATTTGCTATTTATTAAGCTTTCTTCGAATTTTTCTTTTGTCATATCAGATGATTATAAAATTAAAGGTTTACTTTAGCACTATTATAAAAACAGTTTTTTTGACACAATTTAAAATTATGGAAACAAAAAACAAATCTGCATTAACTACAAGAGCCGTCATAGTTGGCGTAATTGGTCTTGCCCTTATAACAGCATCATCTATGTACGTAGCAATAAAGATGGGAGCCCTTCCTTGGCCAGCTGTTTTTGTAACAGTGCTATCTATGACAGTTTTAAAAAGAGCAAAGAACTCTACACTAGAAGAGATTAACTGTACACATACTCTTATGAGTGCTGGCAGCATGGTTGCAGGAGGTTTGGCCTTCACAGTTCCAGGCTTATGGATTATGAACCAAGCTAACTCTATCTCGTTTATTGCTGTTCTTGTATCATCTATTGTTGGAGCACTCCTAGGAACTCTTTTTACTTCTATATATCGCACGCAACTAATTGAGAAAGACAACTTACCTTACCCTATTGGAGAAGCAGCTTATAAAACGCTTATGACAGAAAAAGAAAAGAAGAGCTCTCCTTGGCTCTTCTCATCTTTAGGTGGTTCTGCTTTATTTACATTTATCAGAGATTTCTTCCATAAGATTCCTTCTGTAGTGACAATCTTTAAAGGTTCATCTCTTTTTCCTGCCCTCTCTTTCTATGTTTCCCCAATGGCACTTTCAATTGGCGCTATAATTGGGCCAACTCTATCTCTTTTCTGGACTCTAGGTATGGTCTTTGGTTATTACATTCTTACTCCATTAGGACTAAAACTTAACTACTTTAGCTCAATGGAAAGTGCTCAATCTTTCCGCTCATCACTTGGCCTTGGAATAATGATTGGAACAGGTTTTGCAGTTGTAATTAAAGCTATATACTCAGCAATAAAAAATAGAAAAAACACTACAAATGAAAAGAAAGAAAGAGACAACAAGAAACTAATAACAAGTGCCTTAATTGTTGTATTTTCAATTCTTCTTCTTACAATTTTTACAGAATTAACTCTAATTGAGAGCATTCTTACAGTTATTGGTGCTGCCGTCGCAACATATTTATCTTCTATGCTAACAGGACAAACAGGAATAAACCCTATGGAAGTCTTTGCAATCCTAGTGTTGCTCGCAGTGCATGCCATTTGTTCAACAGGACTAACAGCAGCATTTACTCTTGCTTCCTGTGTTGCTGTTGCTTGTGGTCTTAGTGGGGACGTTATGAATGACTTCAAATCTGGTTCTCTCGTTGGAACAAATCCTAAGGATCAAGTTAAAGCAGAAGCTATCGGTGGTATTATTGGTGCAATAATTGCTACAGCTGTTCTTTTCTTGATGAAAAAGGTCTTCGTTCTTGGATCTCCAGAAATGCCAGCACCTCAAGCCCAAGCAGTTGCATCAATGGCTGGAGGATTGGATAACCCACTTGCCTTCTATATTGGTGTTGCTATTGGCTTTGTAATGTTCTTGTTTGCCTTGCCTTCTTCAGCATTTGGTCTTGGCGTGTATCTTGGTCCATATATCACAATAAGTGTTGCACTTGGTGCTTTAATTGTTTGGATTATCAAAAAAATTAAGGGAGAAAAGACAGAAGAAAAAATTTCTCTTGTCTCTGCAGGTCTTCTTGGAGGTGAAGGATGTGCTGGTGTAATTATTGCTTTTATAACCATGTTTATGGGATGAAAGAAAAAAGAAGGATTAGCTACTAGAAAAAAAACGAAAAATATTCCATTATTTGTAGTTGTTGATTGAGACTATAGCTCAGCTGGATAGAGCATCAGTTTGCGGAACTGAGGGTCGATGGTTCGAATCCATTTAGTCTCGCTTGTTCTCCCTGGTTTTTTTCAGGGAGTTTTTTATAGAATTAATTCTCACCCAACAGGCGAACTATTTTTTTTACTTTTTAGCTATACTCAAACACGTAAAGGTAACTAATATGGGTATTACTTCTAATTTTTTTCACAGTCATTTATTTTTAGTCGACATTGATAACCCAAAAGACTATGGAAAAGAGTGTCTTATTACTCCTAGTTTAATTTTTAATGGCTACCAAGGAAGACACTACTACAAAAATATTGGTAGTGCAGAAATAATTGCAAATGCAATTGAGGAAGACGAAACAACAAAAATTGTCGGAATCTCTGTTGGGGTCAGGGGGTCTAATAATTGTTTTTTAAAAATAGTTTACGACGCTGGAACTATAGAAGAAGACCTAGAACGAATTGTTTTATGCGAAACAATTGATAGCTCTAATGGAAGAGATTTTCCTGTCTGTCTTATTAACTCAGATGTTCTACCTTCCTTCTCTACAGAGACAACAATTTTTGGCCAATTTGTCTCATACACTACTGAAATAAAACTTGCATCTTCTCCAAACGAACTTTTTATAGATTGTTTTGATCCAAAAAAGAAAGCGATGAGAAACTCTGAGGGGCACTTCTTTAGAGATGCCGAGGACAATGTTATATGTATGACATGGGGAAAAATCAAACGGAAGGGTATATTAAGAATTCCTTATAT
>DHMZ01000071.1:2032-12402 GCA_002406055.1 Spirochaetales bacterium UBA4629 | reverse complement strand
AAGGAAGTCGAACCTAATAAGGGTAAGATTGAGATTAAGATTAACTAATCTTAGTTGTCCTCTGTGTTGAATCCACGGGGGATTTTTTTTATAGAAAAACTCTTCTAAAGCCATCAGAAAGGAAAGTGTAGTCTTTGTTTTCTGTAGTTTTAAGAATATGTGAGAATTTTATACCATCCTTCATTATTGTACATTTACCATCATAGTTACCCATAAGCTTTAAGTCTCCAGAAATTGGCCTTTTGCAATAGATAAGAAAGGTCTTGTTTATAATCCTATTATTGACGATTAAACTGAATAAGGCTGAGGTGAAATCTTTCGATGCTACTGTGGCTTCAATATATGTTCTTGTACCTTTCATAATGCAAATAATGTTGTAACTATAGTCCATATTTTTTTGTTAGCACAAAAAAATAAAAGTTAAAAAGAAAGTTATAATCAAACCGTATCTCTTTTTACTTGTCTTTTACAAAGTTGAAACGAAATAATAGAAGAGAATTAATTTAGGGTAAAATCAATTTCTATCTAATAAGATAGAATGACACGGTGAAGAAAGTTTTAATTCCAATGGTCATCTTTATTTTTATTGTTCCTTCATTGTTTGCTTTAAAGGTTGAAGGAGGTCTTAGTTCTAGGTCAGATATTCTAGAAGATGGCCCATCATGTCTTTTTGATTGCTCAATAAACTTAGATGATAAATATAGAATTCTTTTCATAGGAGGGAGTAATAAAACATATTCTTTGGATATTGAATATGATAATGGAAAGCTTTTTTCGCCTCTTTTTAAGTTGCATTCGAATTATGTCTATAGAGAAGGAGGTTTTAGTTCTCTTAGCAGTGGTTTTATTTTAAATATAGATTTTAAAGGTCTTGAAGCGAAATTAACAGTTGGTGCAACAGGTGCATTGAATTACTCACAATACACAGATATAGCAACATTCACGCTTTTCCCTCTCTATAATTTAGACATAATTTTAAATGCTTACAAAGCTCATTTTTCACTCTCATTAGGTAATAGGCTTCCTTTTGAAAATGATATTAAGAGTCCTTTTTCTTTGTCATTTAAGGGAGAGTATGAGGTAACAGGAAAGAGTAGAGTAGGGCTTATGGGCTCAATTTCCCTAGCGGAGATTATGATGGATCCATACTTTGTTGTATATTCTCGTTTTTTACGAGTCTTTTTCTCTTTTGAGGTATAGGTGTGAAAAAAATACTCTTTCTTTTAGCTTTAGTATTGATACTTTTCTCTTCATGTTCTCTCTCTGAGGAGAGGTTTTTTGAGTATGATTCAAATCCCTTCTTAAAAAAGGAGATAATCAGCAAAGCTAAAAGCGATGGCTTAATTTCTTTTTCTCTCTATAGTGACGCTCATTACAATAGAGATGATTCTAACTGCTCTTGGTATGATGAAGAGTACAAAGAGCTTCTAAGAGAAAAAAGGTATAGCTTTGCAATTAATATAGGCGATATAGCAGATGATGGAATTATCACAAAAGAGATAAATAAAAAAGTCGAAGAGGTAAGGGATTTAACTGAAGATAATTTTGTTCTAGTTATTAGAGGAAACCATGATAGACATAACAAATCTCCTCTTTGGGATAGTAAGAATAACAATATATATCGTTCTGCCTCAGCTTATTACTATGGAGAAAAGGATAATCGCCCTCTATTAAGTATCTATAATCTAGATACCTCTACAAAGGTTATTGGTGAAAAGCAATTTAGCTATTTAGAAGAAGCACTAAAAGAAGATAATGCAATATATAAAATCATAGTAACCCATGAAAATGTAACAACAGGAAGTGCTATTAGCCCATCTCTTGTACTCTTTGGTCTAAGTAGCAGAGAGTGCAATAAGTTATATAAACTTATGAGCGTGTACAATATTGGTCTTATTATTGCAGGACACAATCATATAGGACATGTTAGCTATCACCTTACCCCTACTATGGGTGAAATTAATCTTGCTGCTTTTCATAAAAGAAAAACAAATCCAATACAATATGAAAGTATGGGTTATGTCTATGATTTTACGCTTAATAGCAAAACGGGTGAGGCGATAATAACAGCTATTAGAATTGAGAACAAAGAAAAAGAGGAGAAGTATACATTTATTCTTCCTCAGTCAAAATAGAAAATTCACAAGTTTTTTAACAATAATGTTGTAACTCTCTTGTGTATAAAAAATAAATGTTTAAAATACTCATGGATATTTATTTACGGAGTGTTTTATGGATACTATATTAGTTTCACTTGCTTTTGCCTTGATAGCTGGTCTATTAATGAGTAGATTAGCAAAGCTAGTTAATCTTCCTGCTGTAACAGCTTATTTGATTGCTGGTCTTCTTATCGGGCCCTTTTTCATTGGACGATTAGGACTATCAGGAGTAGGTTTTAATACACTTAGTGAAGTAGGTTCTTTTGATATAATCAGCCAAACTGCACTCGGTTTTATTGCCTTTGCTATTGGTAATGAGTTTAGACTAAAAGATCTAGAGAGCATGGGACGTGCTGCTATTACTGTTGGTATTTTACAAGCTGTAATAACAACTATCGTTGTCGATATTGCTCTTATCTGTCTTCATTTTATTGCACCTAGTATTCTTTCACTCTCGTCAGCAATTACTCTTGGTGCTATTGCAGCTGCAACAGCTCCTGCAGCAACCTTAATGGTTGTTAGACAGTACAAAGCTGAAGGTCCTCTTACTAAGCTTTTGTTGATGGTTGTTGCTATCGATGATGCTGTTGGTCTTGTTCTATTTAGCGTTTCATTTGGTATTGCATCTGCATTAGAAACAGGTTCATTGAGTATGGTAACAGTACTTGTTGAGCCACTCTTTGAGATTATTGCTTCTTGTGGCCTTGGCTTCTTAGCTGGACTTCTTCTCAACTATCTAGAACGTTTCTTCCATTCACGAAGTAAGCGTCTTGCTCTTGCCGTTGCATTTGTATTCTTTACAGTTGGTTTTTCTATGAAGGAGTTCAACGTTGCAGGCCTATTCACAATAAGATTCTCGCTTCTTCTTGTTTGTATGATTACAGGAACTGTCTTTTGTAACATATGTGAAACAAGCCAAGAGCTTATGGATAGAGTAGAGAGATGGACAGCTCCACTTAATATGCTCTTCTTTGTCCTTAGTGGTGCTGAACTTAACCTCTCAATATTACTTAATCCAACTGTAATATTAATAGGTGTTGTTTTCATTCTCTTTAGATCTGTTGGTAAGATTAGTGGTGCTTATCTATCTTGTAGAATGGAGCATACAAGCGAGAATATTCAGAAGCATTTGGGAATCACACTTCTTCCGCAGGCAGGTGTTGCCCTTGGTATGGCCTTGACAGCAGCAAATCTCTCAGATGGCGCTGTAGTAAGGAGTGTTGTGCTCTTTGCTGTCCTTGTTTATGAGCTAATTGGTCCAACACTAACAAAGCGCTCGCTTACACTTGCTGGAGAGATAAAACCAGAGGGAAGAAAATCATCAAGAAGAGTAAATGTAGCTGACGAAAAGGAAGCTTTTAATGTAAAGTAGTGTAATATGACATTTACGACACAAGATTTAAGAATAGAAAAAATAAAGAGCCTTAGAACTCCAGAGGAGCTTGAGAGGCTCTTTCCTCTTTTAGATGATGACAAAGAGAAGATAAATTCATTTCGTCAGACTGTGAATGATATCTTTGATGGGAAAGATAATCGTTTGCTTGCAATCGTTGGTCCATGTTCGATTCACGACACAAATGCTGCACTTGAGTATGCTAGAAAGCTAAAAAAACTCTCAGAAGAGGTAAGTGATGAGTTTTTTGTAGTTATGAGAACATACTTTGAGAAGCCACGTACTGCACTTGGTTGGAAGGGCCTTATTACAGATCCATTTATGGATGAAAGCTATGATATAGATAAAGGCCTTGAGATTTGCCGTCGTCTCTTACTTGATATTACTCGTATAGGGCTACCTGTTGGTTGTGAGTGTTTGGATCCAATTGTTCCACAGTACACAGATGAGCTGATGAGTTGGTCAAGTATTGGTGCTCGTACAACAGAGAGCCAAACACACCGTTCTCTTGCCTCCGGTCTTTCTGTTGCTGTTGGCTTTAAAAACTCAACATCGGGCGATTATATGGCAGCTATTAATGCCGCTAAGAGTGCAAGAGAAGGTGCGTCGTTTATTGGTGTTGAGAGAGACGGAAAGATTGCCCAATATGTAACTAGTGGAAACCCATATACGCATATAATTCTTCGTGGTGGAGTTCATGGTCCAAATTACTATGAAAATGATGTAGAGAGTGCCGAAAAAGATATGATTAAAGCATCTCTTGAACCAAGAATTGTCATTGATTGTTCTCATGCAAACTCCAATAAAGATTATAGACGGCAGAAGAGAGTTCTAAGAAGTGTAATTGATCAAAAAGTATGGGGCAATAAGTCAATAAAAGGCTTTATGCTAGAGTCTTTCTTAAAAGAAGGAAACCAAAAGATTACAAGCGATAAGTCATCATTGGAGTATGGAGTATCTGTAACAGATCCATGTATTGGTTGGGATGAAACAGAGAGAATTTTAAAGCATGCAGCTTCAATTCTTAGAGAGAGTAGGAAAAAAGGGGAAGAGGAGGTTCTATAGTGGACGAAATATTAATTGTACTTGCCAATGGCGCGGAAGAGTGTGAAGCACTTTGCGTTTATGACATACTTAAGCGAGGTGGTCTTAATCCTGCATTAAAGGGACTCGGTTCAAATAGAATAGTCTCTTCTCATTCTGTTAGTTTTCTCTTAGATGACACTCTCAGCGAAAAGAATTTAGAAAAGAACTATCGCGTTGTCTTTCTACCAGGTGGTATGCCAGGAGCAACAAACCTAAAAGAAAGCGAACTGCTTTCATGCATACTAAAAAGAACAAGCGAGCGTGGTGATATTGTTGCTGCTATATGTGCTTCTCCTGCTGTTGTACTAGGACCTCTTGGTCTTTTAGAAGGACATAAGGCAACTTGTTATCCTGGATGCGAAGAATACTATAAAGATTTTGCATTTCTTAGTGATGGTGTTGTCACAAGTGGCAACATAATAACAGCCAAAAGCGCTGGGTGGGCTTTTGATCTTGGCCTTGAGATTTTACGAGTCTTAAAAGGTGAAGATGAAAAAGAGAGAGTAAGGAAACAAATTTATTATAAATAGAGGAGAAAAAGATGAGTCAGTTCCCAAAAAATTATGAGCCAAAGCTAAATTTACATGAAACTGAAAGTGCTATTAAAGCTGTAAAAGATATCTTTGAAAGAGAACTTAGTAGTGCTTTAAGATTGAGGCGCGTCACAAGTCCACTCTTTGTTAGTAGTGGTAGTGGTATTAACGATGATTTAAATGGTGTAGAGAGACCAGTTTCATTTCCTGTAAAGAATATGGGAGAGAAAAGAATGGAAATTGTTCAGTCTCTTGCAAAGTGGAAGAGAATGGCGCTTGCTGATTTGCACTATAGTGCAGGCTATGGCCTATATACAGATATGAACGCACTTCGCCCAGATGATGATATTGACTCAATTCACTCTATTTATGTTGACCAGTGGGATTGGGAAAAGGTCATGAATGCTGGAGAGAGAAACCTCGAATATCTTAAAGAAAGTGTAAGAACTATATATGCTGCCCTAAAGAGAACAGCTTTTTGTGTTGAGGAATTATATCCAGTACTAAAGGATTATCTACCTGAAGATATAACATTTGTTCATTCTGAAGAGCTTAAAGCTAGATGGCCAGAAAAGAGTAGTGAAGAGAGGGAAAAAGAGGCTGCAAGAGAATATGGTGCAATCTTCCTTATTGGAATTGGTTATGGAAACCCTCCTCACTCAGGTCGTGCTCCTGACTATGACGATTGGTCTACTGAGACTAGAAATGGCTACCATGGTCTTAATGGCGATATTATCGTATGGGACAGCGTTAGAGAGAGTAGCTTAGAGCTAAGCAGTATGGGGATAAGAGTCGATAGGGAAACACTTCTAAGACAGCTAGAGATAAGAGGTACAGAAGAAAGAAAGGATCTCTATTGGCATAAGCGTCTACTCTCTGGAGAATTTCCACAGACAATTGGTGGAGGAATAGGACAGAGTAGACTATGTATGTTCCTTCTTCAAAAGGCTCATATAGGGGAAGTCCAAGCTTCTGTTTGGCCGAGCGAAGTCTACAAAGAAGCAAAAGAGCACAACACACACTTATTCTAATTATTTACGCCCCAAGGAAAACTTGGGGTGTTTAAGTGGAAAAAAACAAAAAAGTAAAATAGAATTAAAGAGATGAAAGAGATAACAGTAAACGTAAGCTCATTTGTAGATATAAGAACAAAAGGCGACTATATCTATGTTGATAAGACAAGATATGTCTACAACTTAGTAAAGAGTAGGCTTAATAATTATTACTTTATTTCACGTCCACGTAGATATGGTAAAAGCCTTATGTGCTCAACGCTTCATTCTCTTTTTGAAGGAAAAAAAGAACTCTTTAGGGGCTTATACATAGATAAAACAGATTATTCCTTTGAGAAATATCCAGTATTTCACTTTAATTTTGCAAAGTTTAATACTACAAGCTACAACGTATTTTTAAGTGATTTTCAAGAAGCAATAATTAGTGAAGCAGAGAGAAATGGAATAAGAGTAGAGAGTGCTCAGCCATCTTCGATGCTCAATAGTGTCTTTGAAAAAACAGAGAAAGAAATTGTTATAATTGTTGATGAATATGATATTCCGATTATCCACACATATAAAAATGAAGAGCTATCAGATGCTATAAAGGAAGTTATTAGTAGTTTTTATTCTGTAATAAAGAATACAAATGAAAAGGTACGCTTCTTTTTTCTTACAGGAATAACCAAATTCTCTAATTTATCTATATTCTCCCAAATGAATAATCTAACCGACCTAACGTTCAGTGAAAAATATGCATCCATGTTTGGATATACAGAAGAAGAGATGCTATTCTTTTTTTCTGACTACATTAATCAATACATGAGAAAAGAGGATAGAGAATACGAAAGGCGAGAAGACTTTATAGAAGCAATCAGGGATTACTATGATGGTTATCGCTTTTCATATAGAAGTGAAGAAAAAGTCTATAATCCAGTTTCTGTTGGAAAGTTTTTCTCTAATGACTGTCACTTTGAACCATATTGGATAGAAACTGGAGCAAGTACATTAGCTATTAATTTAGCAAAGGACTATCATTTAGGAAGAATTGTTAAAGACAATCCAATCATTGGTTTTGATGCAATTTCAACATTTGATTATACAAATTTGGCGTCTCATTCATTAGACAACTCTCAAGTTTTAGCTTTGATATATTTTACAGGTTATTTGACAATAAAAGAAGGAACATCAGATGCTCTTACTCTAACATTTCCTAATAGTGAAGTAAGAACGGCCTTTACAAAAAGTTTAATGAAACTTTATGTTGGAGTAGATGTTGCTTCTTATGTTGAGAATGCTAGATTAGCAATAAAAACAAATAACCTTCTATCTTTAATTAACACAATGAATGCATATTACGAGAAAATTCCATATGTTGTCCTTAGTAAAGAAATTGGTTATGAAAGTATGTTCTATGCTTTCTTTATTCTTATGGGAGTCGAAGAAATAAAGTGTGAAGAAGCAACAAGCATTGGTCGTATTGATGTAGTAATAACAACAAAAACTGATGTCTATGTTATAGAAATAAAGGTTAACCAAAGTTCAGACAAAGCTCTTAATCAGATAAAAGAGAAACGATATTATGCTAAGTATATTAATAGCGATAGGCAAATACATATCGTTGGCTTGAATTTTTCATCGCGAAGCAAGAAGATTTCTAGTTGGAAAGAAGAAATCATCGATAAGACAAAAGAACCAAGCTATATAAAAGGGTAGTGTCATCTACTTAATCTGTTGATTCTATTCTGGAACTTTAAGGCCCTTTACATCAGGCATTGGCACAATAAAGCTTTCTTCCTTTTTCTCCAATAGAGCAATTGCATATAGAGGATATGTAACAAAACCATCTCCTTTTCCAACATTAGAATCTTGAAGTTTTATTGCTTTATGTTCACCAAATCTTTTCTTGTTAGCGAGGACAAATTTCATGCTTGTGGCTCTTCCTCTATTAGATTTGCATTCTAAAATTGTAACTTGTCCATCTTCTTCAAAGACAAAATCTAGTTCAGGAGAGCCACTAGGTGCATGATAATAAAAGAGCTTTTTGTCATAATTATTGAAGGAGACGGCAACCATATTTTCACATATTGCTCCTTTGTATGCACTTAAATCTCCATTAAGAATTTTAGAAGGAATGTCATCTCCTAACATAGAGACCAAGAGACCACTATCAGCCATAAAAACTTTAAACTCGTTCTCTATCTTTACTCCGTCTAATGGGTAAGATATTTCTTTTGTATTATAAGCTTTAATAACAAGACCAACATCTACAAGGTAATCCAATCCATCTTTTTTGTCTAATGAATTTCCTTTTACATTAACAAGTGAGAATTGAAACTTTTTGTACTCCTTAGATAACTGTGGAACAAGTGAATCTAATGCAGCTTCTGCTCGTAGTTTTATTATTTCGTTAACTCTATCATTTTTGTTATTATCTTTATATCTTCCGAAATCTGCTTTTATAGATGTTAGTATTCTCTTTTGTATGATTTTTACCTTATTTAAATCATAAGTTTCAAAAAAACTGTTACATACTTCAGGCATTCCCCCAACAATTAAAAATTGATAGTAGAGTTTCCTTAAAGTTTGATGTACGGTTTCATCGATTCTTTCATTGTTTATTAGAGATTTTCTTACATAATCAATGATGTTAGAATCAAGGCCTGTGTTGATTAAAAATTCGTAAAAAGACAGAGGATGCATCTCCAGTTCTTCTTCATAACCAACAGGTATGCCTCTGTTATAGAGAGAACGAAAACCTTTAACACCTAGAAAGCTTCCTGTTGCAATTACATCGTATCGCCCATCGACATCCCAATACTTAAGTGAGCTTCGTGCATTTGGACAGTCTTGAATCTCATCTAGTATTAATAATGTTTTAAATGGAACAAATCTTGCTTTAGGAGTATTTGCTGTTATTGCAAGTACCATCTCATTGACATTAAAATCTCCATCAAAGGCAGAATGGATAGATTTATTTGCTCTAAGATCAAGATATACAATTGAATCATAGTTTTCTTTTCCAAATTGATTTACTATGAACGTTTTTCCAGTTTGGCGTAAACCACTTAGTATTAAAGGGTGGTGTTTTCTTTCTTTCCAAGATAATAAATCATTCCAAATTGTTCTTTTAAGCATTTTGATCTCATTCAGATTATATCAGAATAAGTATTTTTTAAAGGGTATTTACTTTACATTTTGTATTTTTTTAAAAGGATAAAATGAGTGTACAGGTATATTTTTAAAAGGATAAATCGACAAAACTAAACAAAATAAAGATATATGCATTATTTTGATACTTTTTTAATGGTTTTAGAAAATATTAAGTTCTAAGCTAAAAGCTAGCATTACCACCTTTATCAAAATACGATGCAACTTCTTCAGGCTTGAAGAGTGCTATGTCAGTTGCAATTCTAGTAATTAAAGAAGGAGGAGTAATATCAAAAGAAGGGTAGTAGCCTTTAATTGGTAAATCGTTCGTTCTTTTTCCCATTGCATAGAGAACTCCTTCTCCATCTCTCATTTCAACAGTAATGTCTTCTTCTGTTTTAATATTTCTATTTGGTATTCCAACAACATAAAATGGAATAGAGTAGTAAGAAGAAAGTATTGCTAAGCCAAGTGTCCCTACTTTATTACAAACAGCACCAGAGAGCGTAATAACATCGCTAGCAGTAAAGATAGCATCAACATTTTCATTTTTCATAACAAAAGAAGCCATGTTATCTGTTATGAGAGTTGTATCTATCCCCATATCATAACTCACAGAGCTAGTGAGTCTTGCTCCTTGCAGGTATGGTCTTGTTTCAGGAACAAATAGGCGCACATTGCCTTTTTGCCTTTTAGTTTCTTTTAAGATCATACCGAGTACTACTTCTCCAAAGCATTGAGTCATTAGTGTAGCCTTTGTTGGAAATCTTTCAACAAGAAGAGATGCTGCATTTCTTATTCTTTTATATCGAAAATTGTTATTGCTAATTACAGCTTCTCTTATAGCTTCATCTTCTCGTCGTCCTTCTTGCCTTGCTTTTGAAGCAACATCGATCATTTTGGATGTTAGGCTATAAATAGTTTTGCTTGTTGTAGGACGAGATGTAGAGAGAAGATGAGATGAATGCTCTAATTCCCTTTTAAAAATTTCATCATTAGCATCATGATATTTGTATGCAGTAAGAGCCATAGAAAGAGGTGCAAATGTTAAAGGTCC
>DHMZ01000071.1:0-1903 GCA_002406055.1 Spirochaetales bacterium UBA4629 | reverse complement strand
TCTATTTTCTCTGGATATATTCTTCTATCTAAAACTCTTATTTTTCCGCTGTCATAGGATGCAATACTGTCATATCTAAGTAAAAAGCCTAGGCCTTCATCTTCTCTATTCATGTTTTGAGTATAAAAGGAAAGACTAAAAAAGAGAATATAGTTAAATAATACGTATTACATTTTAAATAAGAAGTAAAATTGCAATACAAGAACGATAAATATATACTTATAGAAGAGGTAAATATGACAATAGATGAGAGTGTAAAGTACATAAAGAAAGAGCTTGGTGATAGTATTGATATAGCAATAGTTTTGGGAACTGGATTTAACTCTATCAGTGATGATATTACATCTAAAAAAACAATTTCTTATTCGTCTATTGATGATTTTCCTCAAAGTACTGTAGATGGTCACAAGGGAGAAATATGCTTTGGATACTGTGGTAAAAAAAGTGTAGTTTGCCTTTCTGGTCGTTTTCACTATTATGAAGGTTACACTCCAGAGGAGACTGTAAGTGGCATAAAAGTGCTTGAGAACTTAATGGTTAAGAACGTAATTCTTACTAACGCATCGGGAGCTATAAATAGAGCGTACAACAAGGGAGATCTTGTTGTCATAAAAGACCACATAAAACCGAATAGTCTTACACCTCTTAGCGTAAGAACCAACGAAGAAAGAGGGGAGATATATAATAAAGAGTTAAGAGAAAAAGCGCTTTCAATTGAGACATCACTTAAGTTACAGGAGGGTGTATACATATACTTTTCAGGACCTCAATTTGAAACACCTGCAGAAATAAGGATGGGGCGTATTATGGGGGCAGATTGTGTTGGAATGAGCACAGTCTTTGAGGCTATAGAGCTACACGACAAGAAAATTCCTTTTGTTGCACTCTCTCTTATTACTAACATGGCAAGTGGAGTAAAAGAAGAGAAAGTAACAACAAGTGAAGTAAATGAAACAGGCAAAAATAAAGAGGAAGAACTAAAAGAATATATGAAGGCATTAATAGAGATTCTATGAATACCTAACACTATTATGCAGATAATATTCTATCAATTCTAGCTCTATCACTTTTTAGAGAGAAAAGAAGAATGTTATTGTTTCTAATGATTTGTGATAGTCTTTCATTTTCTTTTTTATCCTGAATCTTTTGTGGATCATCTCCCTTTGAAATTGCAATTAGAGGAGGAAGGCTTTTATAATTACAAACATCCTTCCAATCATAAAGCAGTGCTTTTTTTGTTGTAGAATCTCTATCATTTAGAAGTTTAATGTAATTGCTTTGTTTTGAATAAACTAAATAGTCAAAAGTATGCTCGCCTAACTCTACACCCATTGCTTTTGGGTTGGTATCGAAATTACAGTTGTTTTTCTTTAAGAAATCATACTCAAAAGCTTTTTTAAATTTCATAGTAACTTTTTTTGTTTCCTGCGGAAAAACTGAAAAATTACAAGCCACAGAAAAGCTAATCATTGCCTCAATCATCATTGAAATAATAAAGCCTAAGTCATCTGTTGGTTTGCAGTTTTTGTATAATTCTTTTGTTGTGGTATTAAATTTAACCATTGGTAAAGAATTAACAATTTGAATAACCTTATCATCAAAGAATGAAGAGATGCTATTTTTTGCTCCAATAATCCTTTCTGCTAAAGAGGAATAGGAGTCTCCATCATCTGTAAAATATAAGTTTCCATCTTCTTTATAAACAATATAAAGTCTTAAATAATCGTTATTGCAATCTAAAAAAGGAAAATCTAGAGTTTGATAATTCTTATAATTATTTACGCTAATTTCCTTTTCAAGCCAAGAAGGTAAAATTGATTTTATATTATTCAAATATGTCATACAAAAACCTCCATAACAGGAATTCCTTTTCTATCTACGTTAATATAGCACAAAAAAATTA
>DHMZ01000103.1 GCA_002406055.1 Spirochaetales bacterium UBA4629 | reverse complement strand
AACCTTTCATGCGTTTGTTCTGGTAAAGATAAAAATAGATGTTTCTAATTGCCCCTTTCTCTTCTATACTAGAAAGAAAGGGTGATTCTATTGAAAGTATTTTATTTCTTTTTCAACCTCCTATGGGGTGATCTATTTTATATTCCACTTCCTAATGGAAGTAAGCTAGGTATTTCTTTTTTAGTTCTTTTACTTATTCCTCTCGGAGTATTTTATACAATTTATTTAAAAGGGGTTCAGTTTAAAGAATTTCCTTTAATGATAAAGTTAACAAAAGAGAAAAAGAATAAGGATGATAAAAAAGCTCTATCTGGTATCCAAACCTTAATTGTTTCTACTGCAACAAGAGTTGGTATGGGAAACCTCGTTGGTGTTGTAGCTGCAGTCTCTGCTGGAGGTGCAGGTGCAATATTCTGGATGTGGCTTTCTGCTGTTTTGGGGTCAGCAACTGCATTTGTTGAAGGAACACTCGCTCAAAAATATAAAACAGTTGATAATCTCTATGGTGGCTATAAAGGTGGTCCTGCTTATTACTTAGATAAACTTTTTAAAGGAAAGAAAAAGAAGAGTATCCTTGCTATTCTTTTTGCTCTTTCTGGTCTCCTTTGTTGGTGTGGAATAAGCCAAGTAATAGGTAACTCAGTATCATCTTCTTTTAAGAATGCTTTTGGCTTAAATCCTTATATTACAACTTCTATTCTTACTGTTTTGGCTGCAATTATTGTCTTAAGAAAAAATAGTACAGTTAAGGTTTTGGATGTAATGGTTCCTATAATGAGCGTACTATATTTTGCTTTTACGCTCTTTATCATTATAAAGAACATTACTCTTTTACCTTCCGTCTTTTCTCGAATTTTCGAAGAAGCGTTTGGCATTAAGGCTGTTGCTGGAGGCGGACTGGGTGCTGTAATTATGAATGGTGTTAAGAGGGGACTATTCTCAAATGAAGCTGGAAGTGGAAGTGCTCCTTGTGCTGCTGCAGCAGCATCTGTCAAAGATCCAGTTGAAGCTGGACTATTACAATCTCTTGGTGTCTTTATTGATACTTTAGTAATTTGTAGCTGTACTGCTTTTATTATGTTACTTTCGCCTAGTTCTGTTATTAATGGAAAGAGTGGAATGGATTTACTTCAGTCTTCATTTGTTTATCATATGGGACCTCTTGGTAGTGTAGCCATAGCATTAATGCTATTTCTTTTTAGTTTTTCAACTTTCTTAGGTATTCTTTTCTATGCTAGAAGCAATGTCTCATACATCTTTGGAGAGAATTGGCTAAGCCAAACATTATATAAGATACTAGCTTTAGTTATGCTTTTTATCGGAGGTTTAGCTGAATATACATTCGTTTGGGATTTAGGAGACTTTGGTATAGCGCTAATGACTTTATTTAATGTCATAGCATTAATTCCTTTCTCAAAGGAAGTTAAGCTAATGCTCGAAGAATATAAAAGAGGATTAAAGAGGAGTTTATAAACTCAAAAGAAAAGTTTATTATTTTCTTGTAAGCAAATTACTAAGAATTTGTTTAATATTTCTTTTATGGAGGAAAATATGAAAAAAAGAGGCTTTGTTGCTTTATTCCTTGTTATTTGTATATCTTTGATATTTGTATCTTGTTCTGCTGAACCAACTAGTGGAAAAGGCAGTTTAACATCACTTACAGTTGAAACCCCTGGTGTGCTTGCTTATAAAGAGGCCAAGAGAGTAGCTCTTGTAGATCATACTTATACAGTTAATAACTATAAGGTCTACGCTAACTATTCTACTGGGTACAGAGAGGATGTTACACAGGTTGCCAAAATAACAACAAATGATAGCTTTGTTGAAATCGGAAATGATAAGTCCATTAAGTTCAAGCAAAAGGAAGAAGGTAATTCTTATTCTTTGACAGTTCAATATGGCACAATTACACTTCCTGTCACAGCTTGGGCATATGTTCCAGGAGAACCAATAGATGGTCTAAGGGTTAATCGAAATGTATTCTACAAAGGTGAACTCCTTTCTGCTTCTTTTGCGGGGATATCTGAACTAGATGAGAATGGAAACTATTTCTCTTCATCAATGCTTCCTTCTTCAGCGATTATATTATTTACTTCTGGAGAAGGAAATAATGAAAAACTATATGCTATGGAAACCCTCTCTGATAAATACATATTCACAGAAGAAGAATCTGCAATGTATTATGTTATAGGTTTTACAGCGGAAGGCGATATTATTGCAACAGAGGTTAATAACTTTAAAGTCATTAATTACGAAGTTAAAGATATAGAAAAGGTAAACTTTGGTTTACTTAAAGATTATCCTAAAGCCGGAGACCCTATTCCTACAACAGAAGATGATTTTATAAAGAAGTATTTAACTAGTCAGAAGATTAAAGTAACTCTCAAAAATGGAGAAAGCTTTTATCGACTTCTTGTTAATGATAAAGGAGAATTTGTTGCCAATGATTTAGGAAGTATTACTTTTAGCGTCATAGATTCTGATGGTAATAAGAAAACTGATGGAAATTTTTCAAAAAAAGATAGTTTAGAAGTATCTATTGGACTTGATTCTGAGCATCCATTTGGAAGTCGTAAGTATAATATATACTAGAATTCTGATTCTATTTTACATATGATTATTCGAACTGCTTGTTTCTTGCAATTAAATGGAGACAAGCAGTTTTATTTTATCTAAAATCAAGTATAGTAAATATTTATAAACCGATTAGTAGAAAATGGAGACAATAATGAACACAGCGAGGCTTATTTTAGAACTTGTTTTAGATCTTTGGTTTTTTGGCTGTATTTGTACTTATAAAATAGGTGGCCATATTCTTGTTGATGGAGAAGGTATTAAGAGCCCTGAGTTTCCCATGTTCTTCATTGTAGTA
>DHMZ01000005.1 GCA_002406055.1 Spirochaetales bacterium UBA4629 | reverse complement strand
GTAATTCAATTACCGAGTAGTTCACAAATTGACAGAGGCATAAATGCTGCAATCAATCTTAAGAACGAAGGGTTAAGAATGATTAAGGATTTATCAGTAGTATAGACTACTAATAAATACTGAGGATGGACGGGCCTCAGCGGTCCAAGATTGAGTAAGACGCCACTATGGTTCATTTATCACTTGTAGGGCCAGAATCCAACAGGCTTTAGCCGTTGGAGTACGTCAAAATTAGTTGTACCAGAAATCACGAGTAAAGAGAGCATAGACAGTAAAGAGCTCGAGTCTTCCAACCATCATTAAAAATGAAAAGACCCAAAGTGCCCAAGAAGGATAGATTGAGAATGAGAATTCCGTTCCAATTCCTCCTAGTCCTATGCCGATATTACCAAGTGTAAGAATTGTAGAAGATATCGTTGTAAGAATATCTTGTCCTGCTAAAGAGATAACTATTGAGCCAAGGCAGAAAGTTATGAGGTACATTCCGATAAAGCCACAAATAGAAGAGAGAACATTCTCTGAATATGTATCTTGCCCAATCTTAACTGTAGTTACAGCATTAGGATGAAGTCTCTTCTTTATAGAGGATGTTCCAAGCTTAAAAATAGCTGCAATTCTTATAACTTTAATACCGCCACCCGCAGATCCTGCACATCCTCCAACAAAGCATAAAGCAAAGAGTATTAGCCTACTAAATACTGGCCAACTCTCATACTTTGTTGAATAGAAGCCTGTTGTGGTTATAAAAGATGTTACTTGAAAGAGACCATTTCTAAATGCATCTGCTAATCTAAGCCCTGTATTCACAAAGAGATTAATTGCTATAGCTAAAGATGAAAATAAGACTATTAATGCATAAAGCTTAAATTCACCATCTTTGAATACCTTAGAGAACTGTCCTTTTAATATTTTAAAATAGAGAGCAAAGTTGGAACCTGCAAGGAACATGAAGATAATACATACCCATTCAACGTAAGGGGAGTGATAGCTTAGGATTGAGAGATTTGTTGGTGAGAATCCTGCGGCTCCCATAGTGCCAAAGGTAACTGTTGTAGCATTAAATAAATCTAAGCCACCTAAGAGAAGAAGTATAGTTTCTAGAACAGAAAGTGCAAAGTAAATAAGCCACAATGCAAGAGCTGTATGCCTTATTTGTGGCGTTAGCTTATCTTTTGTTGGGCCAACAGACTCTGCACCTACAAGTGCTGTTCCTTTTGCACCAAAGGCAGGAAGGAGTGCAACAAATAATACTACTATTCCCATTCCTCCAAGCCAGTTTGTCATGTTGCGCCAAAAAAGTATTGATTTGTATACTCCCTCTACATTGTCTAATAGTGTTGCTCCTGTTGTTGTAAAGCCACTCATTATTTCAAAATAGCAACCTGCAAACGATGGATAGACCTTGCTTAGGTACAGTGGAAGAGCACCAAATGTAGAGATTAAAACCCATGCAAGTGTTACAAAAAGGTAGCTTTCTTTTGGACCTATTATAATTTTTTCTTTCCATCTAGAAAGAATTAAAATTGTAACTAGACTTAATAGTACCATTACTGTTAGCGTTACTAGAAAGCCAAATAAGGCTACTGTTTCGCCATAATAGATAGAGAGAATGGTAGGTAAAACCATTAATAGGGCAACAAAAAGAACAATGTATGCTAGTAATTTAAAAACAGAGCGATAGTTCATTATTTGAAAAACTCCATTACAGCATCATAGTTACCATGTGAGCATGCAACAAGAATCGTGTCGCCAACTTCAAATTGATACAACCCATTAGGTACAAAGCTTTCGCTTTTGCTTCTTTTTACTCCTGCAATTATACATTTACCACGTAAATCAACATTAGAAAGAGATTCTCCTAGTTTTGAGAATTTTTCATCCAAAACATATTCATAGACCTCTAATTCTCCGTTGAAAGTTGAGTGCAACGTCTTTATGCCATCTCCTCTTAAAAACTTCATGATGGCATCTACTGTAGCTTCTGTAGTACTTATTGTTACATCTATGTCCATATTAGCTGCGAATTGGATATAGTTTGGGTTTGTTTTAAGTAGGGCTATAGATTTCTTTGTGCCTATTCTTTTTGCATAGGAGGCAGTAATAATATTTAACTCATCGTTTTCTGTTACAGATATAAGTAAATCTGCTTGAGACAAGCGTTCATCTTCCCATATGTTTTCATCGGTAATTGATTCATTAATCGTAAGAACTGAAGGAAACTCATCGGCAAATTCTGTGCAAATATCTGGATTCTTTTCGATTAGAGTAATGTGCTTCAGCATATTTTTAGGAAGGTTAGAGAAGAGATAGCGTGCAATACGAGTTCCACCAACAGCAATAATCCTTTTAAGTCTAGTATGGCTTGCTCCTCCACATAGTTCTTTATAGATGTTTTCGCTGTCGTCATCTCCTGCCATTACAGCAATTTCGTCACCAATCTCTAAAACTGTGTTTCCACTAGGTGTGAAAACCTCATCCCCACGTTTTATTCCAATAATAATGTATTCGCCATTAAGGCTCTTTTTCATATCTATAAGACTCTGTCCATTAAATGGGCTAGATGGGGTAATCATAGACCTAAACAGAATAAAGTTTGCATCTTCAAATGATATGATGTTGGAAAATAGACCAGATTTGAGGATGCCAGTCATGCTTTTAGCAGCTTCTTCCTCAGGGTTGACAATATGGTTAATGCCTAATATTTTGTTTTTTGATTTTGCTCCATTACCTAAGTAGGAAATACTACGAATAGCAGCAATTGTTTTTGCTTCTGGATAATTAGAGGCTGCGATGCCACATGCTACTAAATTCACTTCGTCGCTATCAGTTACTGCAATGATAGCGTCGGCATCTTCGCATCCTGCTTCTTTTAAGATATCTAAATCTGTTGCACTGCCACAGATAGAAAGGCAATCTAGCTTTGAAACAACCTGTGAGCAACGCTCTGGATTAGAGTCTACAATTACTACAGATTTCTTTTCCTGAATAAGATGCTTAGCAAGCCTTATTCCTCGTCTTCCTGCACCTAAAATAACTATTTTCATCGCACAAGAATTGTGAACTATCAGCAATCAAAATTCAATTGATTAAGTTAATGTTCTTCAAAAAAAGTAAGAGGGATAAAATTTTAGGAATATATAAAGTTTAAGGAAGTGAGTATATGTAAAGAAAATGTAAAAAAATTGATTTTTATTCAAAAATCGAAGATCGACTATTGAAATTCTTTTTTTGTTTGATTTAAAAAATATGCCATGAAAAAAGAGATTTTAGATTCAGTGCTTTATTCTACCCTTTGTGGAGAAAAAATAAGAAAACTATTAGGCATATATAGTATTCTTGAAGAAAAAGAAAGAAAATTCTTATCTCTTTTTTCTGTCTCTTGCCCGAAGTGTTGTGGTGAGTGTTGTTGCCATTACGTTCCTTATTTATCTGAAACAGAAGCCAATGTAGCTGCTTTTCTTTTAATAAAAGAAGAAAGAGAAGAAGAAGCTTTAGCGCTTCTCAATAATGGAGATATTAATTCTCCTATTTGTCCTCTTTATATAGAGGATAGAGAAAAGCACTGCTTTTTCTATGAAGGTCGAAGTATGGTTTGTAGACTATTTGGAGGTTCTGTTTCCTTAGATAAAAACGGAAATCCATCCTACAGAGATTGCAAATGGAAAGAGAATAAGGTCGTTCTAGATCCCACTCTATTAGAAAAGGATAAAGACAGCATTGCCATAATGAGTAACTTCGGGGAGTATATAGAGCCAGAGGGGGATCCTATATATATTTCTCTACCTCGTGCAATTAATCAAATTAAACTGTTGTGTTCCTACTTTAATGATTTACCTGCGTGACAACTCTCCCGTCTAAAGGCAGGGAGCTTCTTGAGTCGTATTCTCAAGAACTATTCCTGCTTCTTTGACGTTGGGCTTCTTAGGTGCGTTCGCACGGTCGTCCACCATGTTCGTCTCCACAGGCGTTGATTTCCCGCCGTCCACGGGTATTGTTATCATTTCATACCCCTTTTTTTGTATGTTCACGCTGGCATTCCTGTCACGATCATGCACAACATTGCATACAGGGCATTTCTATTTTCGTTCGCTAAGTCTCAAATCCTTATAGATGTAACCACAGTTACTGCAAATCTTGCTAGATGCATAGAAGCGTGGAACCTTTACAAACAAAATTCCATGTTCAATGCATTTTTGCTCAAGTCTTAGAAGAAATTGGCTAAATGACGCATCGCTTATTGTCTTCGCTAACTTATGGTTCTTTATCATTCCCTTTGTATTGAGGTCTTCTACGCATACTGCAACGTGGTTCTTGTTGACAATATCCGTCGTCGTCTTCTCAATGGTGTCTTTCCTTTGATTCTTTATCTTTTCATGGCATCTAGCGAGCTTCCTCACAGCCTTCTTTCTATTAGAAGAACCTTTCTCCTTCCTCGAGACTCTCCTTTGAAGGCTTTTGAGTTTTCTCTCGCTGTTTAGAAGATACTTGTTGTTCTCAAACTCGCTTCCATCCGAACATACAGCTAGGGTCTTTGCTCCCATGTCTATACCAAGGACATCCTCAAGCTTTACAGGTAGTCTCTTATCCGACTTTACATTGCCAATCCCTTTCTCCACAAGGATTCTGACATGGTATTTGCCAGAAGGTTCCAAAACTACCGTAGCCGTTTTTATATCTCCCTTGAACCGTCTATGAAATACACAGTTAATCCATCCAATCTTTGGAAGATAAACAGCAGCAACTTGATAAT
>DHMZ01000063.1 GCA_002406055.1 Spirochaetales bacterium UBA4629 | reverse complement strand
ATGCTAGGATGAGGTAGTTCACGTATATAGTTATCTCATACCATCCCAAAAAATAAAATTAACCACGTTGAAAAATACATTTACTAATGATTAAAATTACATAAAATGAAAAAATGTATAGAAAGGAGTTTCTATGAGAACAAAAGATAATTTAACACCGTGGAATCAATTTGATGAATATAGAGGTAAATACTTTAACGGAGAATGGCCAACATTAAAAGAGTTGTTTGTTATTAATACAATGCGATATAGCTCACGACAATGTTGGGTAGAGTTTGCTCCAAAGTATTTGAGCTTAACATACAAAGAAGCAGAAGACAGGGTAAAGAAGGTTGCATCTTGGCTTTTATCCCTAGGCCTTCAGAAAGGTGATAAAGTCATCGTCAGCGGTAAAAATAGCGTTGCTTGGGCTGTTACCTATATGGCAACACTCTATATGGGTGGAACAATTGTTCCTCTCGATAGCTCTTTGCATGATGAAGATTTTGTTAAGCTTGCTAAGTTCTCAGATGCTGTTGTTCTCATTGCAGATAATGACAGAATGAAAAGAGTAAGTGGACTTCTTCCAATGAAGGGTTATGCTTGCTTAGAAGAAAATGGTCCATATGAGTCAGTAATGAATCTCTCCACCCCATACAAAGAAGGATACAATCCAAATGAAGAGGATGTCGCTGCAATTCTATTTACAAGTGGAACAACTGGTACTCCTAAGGGAGTAATGCTTACACATAAAAACCTCGTTTCAGATATTTATATAGCTCAGGGAAATATGAATATTTACCCAACAGATGTATTCTACGCAATTCTTCCTATCCATCATGCATATACTATGCTTGCCGTCTTCTTAGAGGGATTGGGTGCTGGTGCTAGTGTTGTATTTGGAAAGAAACTCGTTGTTTCACAAATGCTGAAGGAACTAAAAGAAGGAAAGGTTACTATGTTCCTTGGAGTTCCTATGCTATTTAATAAGCTCTATGCAGGAATTATTAATGGTGTTAAGGCGAAAGGTCCAATTGTCTATGGCTTTATTAGATTCTTAATGGGAATTTCAGGCTTCTTAAAGAAGACATTTGGAATAAAGATTGGAAAGAAGATGTTCTCATTTCTTTTAAAGAAAGTTAGCCTCGATACTAACCGTATCTGCATTTGTGGAGGAGGACCACTTCCTTCTGAAACGTTCAAGGGTTTTAATGAGCTCGGTATAGACTTTGTTCAAGGTTATGGATTAACAGAAACAAGCCCGATAACTCATCTTAATCCAATTTACGCATTTAAGGTTGAAAGTGTTGGTAAAAATTTAGCAAAGACTGAATGTAAAATTGTGTCTCCAGACAGTGAAGGTAATGGTATTATCTACATTCGTGGACCTCAGGTCATGAAGGGATATTACAAGAATCAAGAAGCTACTGACGAAATTCTTGAAAAAGATGGATGGCTTAATACTGGAGATGTAGGACATATTGATAGCGAGGGATACTTATATCTAACAGGAAGAGCAAAATCAATCATCGTTACAGATGGTGGAAAGAATGTCTTCCCAGAAGAGATTGAAGATAAGTTCCAACTCTATGATGAAATTGAGCAGATTTGTATTATTGGTTATCTAAAAGATAAGGCAATGAAAGTTGAAGGCATTAGAGCTGTAGTATATCCAAGCAAGGCACTTAGAGATACTCTCTCTAAAGATGAGATTTCAGCACGTATTTCTGCCATTATTGAAGAAGTTAACAAAACACTCCAGTCATATAAGAAGATTACAATGGTTACAGTTACAGACGAGCCATTGGAGATGACAAGCACGAAGAAGATTAAGCGTTTTGTTGTTGCTCAAAAATATAAATTAGACTAAAAAGAAGAGGAGGTTTTTATCTCCTCTTTATTGTTGAAAGCATTGTCCAATGTGGATTAGAATGAGACTATGGAATTAAAGAGTTATCAGAGAGCTTTCTTGCGCTCGCATGCACAAAGCTTAGATGCTGTTGTTTACGTTGGCAAGGAAGGTTTTACTAAAAGCGTTGTCGACCAATTAGACAATCAGCTTACATATCATGAATTGGTTAAAGTAAGGTTTTCAAATAATAAGGATGCCGTTGATGAGATTTCAAGGAAACTAGAAGAAGCAACCAAAAGCACTATAGTTGCAATCACAGGTTTCACTGCTGTATTTTTCCGTCAAGATCCTAAGAGTGAAGACAGAATATATCGTATTTAACATATTGTGAGCAAGAATTCTCTATTTCTATGTGTAGTGTGATGAATTGCAGTTTTTACGATGTTCATTTCTAAACATTGTAAAAGTAGGAGTAGTTTACTTTTTAAACAAAAAAGAATGTGGCTGTTTTTCGACAGCCACAATTCATTTAGTTCTTTTCAAGTTGAAGAGTCTTTGTTGTTGTATCACAAACAGAGCTCGGTCCAAAGTACTGAATTGCTCCCGGATATAAGTAGAGTGTCTCTTCACTCCATTTGTTTCTTCTTTCTTCAAAATATTTAAAAGGCTTACCATCAAGTTCCACAAGAGCCTTCTTAATAACAGGCTTATCTTCACCGTGTCTGCGTTCAATATTCATCATCTTTGTGATAGGCATGCCACCAGATAGCCACTCATCTGCAGGAGCAGATAGATTCTTGATAGACGATAGATATCCAGTATATCCATTAGCAATTAGCATGAATGCGTTATAACCAAGAGAATAGCAATAGTCTGCATCAAAATTAGATGGGAAAGCACATCTTCCTTCATAACCAAAGAAGTGGTGTAGTGGATTAAACTTTCCCTTATAGCTACCATTTTCTTTTCTCTTATCAAGTTCATTCTTTACAAGAGAAGAGAGAAGCTTTTCAGATTCAATCTTAGAAACCTGAACATTTCCATGTGGGTCTCTATCTGCCATCATCTGTTCTTGTATCTCACCAGGAAGAAGAGCAAAAACAGCATAAGAAGATGAAGTCAGATACTTTTTCATAAAACTATTCTTTTCATCTCTTGTTTTAAGAAGAGCAAAGCTATCTGCTTCTTTAGCAAGAATATCATTTATCTCACTAATGAGAGCTTTTACTTCAGGAACGAATTCAACTAAACCTTCTGGTACGATAACTGTACCGAAATTCATACCCTTATTTGCTCTCTTTTCGACACTATCAGCTACATAAGAAGCAATTTGAGAAAGACTCATCTTCTTCTCTTCAATTTCTTCAGAGATTAAACAGACGTTAGGCTGAGTTTGAAGTGCACATTCAAGAGCAATGTGGGATGCACTTCTTCCCATTACTCTAATAAAATGCCAATATTTCTTAGCTG
Organism: Spirochaetales bacterium UBA4629; assembly: GCA_002406055.1. Classification (GTDB taxonomy): domain Bacteria; phylum Spirochaetota; class Spirochaetia; order Sphaerochaetales; family Sphaerochaetaceae; genus Ornithospirochaeta. The sequence goes on along the minus strand of DHMZ01000063.1, from coordinate 1,501 downwards.
AGTTAGCATCTCTTTCAATATTTCCAATTAGTTCACTAAATGTCTTAGTTGCAGTATCAAAACCAAAAGATGCTTCAATATCATCGTTCTTTAAGTCTCCGTCTATAGTCTTAGGGCATCCAATAACCTGTACACCAACATTATTTGCCTTGAAATATTCAGCAAGAACGGCAGCGTTAGTATTAGAGTCATCTCCACCGATTATGACAATTGCAGAAACAGAATGTTTCTTGCAAACTTCTGTTGCTTTCTTAAACTGCTCAACAGTCTCTAGCTTTGTTCTACCAGATCCGATAATGTCAAATCCTCCAGTATTTCTATACTCATTAATAAACTCATCATTGAAGAGAACAGTTTTATCATCAGTAAGACCACTAGGTCCACCTAAGAAACCAATAAGCTCATTATCCTTGTTTGCTTTCTTTAAAGCATCATAAAGTCCAGAGATGACATTATGACCACCAGGAGCCTGACCTCCAGAAAGAATAACACCAACGGTTAACTTATCTTTTCTTGCTTTGCTCTCTCCAAGTGTGAAAGCAACTTCTTTCTGTCCAAAGGTATTAGGGAATAATGCTTTGATTTTTTCTTCATCTTTAGCGCTAGTTGTCTTAGCACCTTCTTTTGCCATTATTTTGTCCATATCCTCCCTAAGAATTTTAGGAAGTTTAGGAGAGTAAGAATAACGTGCAAGTTGCAAATTAGAATATTCCATCTTTATTTTTCTCCTTAGTATGGAAATAATAATAGAAAAAAATGATTATTACTATCAGAGCATATTCAATAAGTAAAAAAAGAATTATTAATTCTTACTTCTAAGAGTATTTTACAACTATTATAATAGACACATGTTTAATATTTACGTCGATGCAGATTCTTTTCCTCGTGAACTAGTACAAATTGTCCTTAAAAGAGCTGTTAAAGAATATAGCTATATAGGTGAAATTGTCTTTGTCTCAGATAGGGTGATTTCTGAAGTTAGAAATACTAGTGAGCATCATACAGCTCTTTTAAGAGAAGGTATTATCGACAAAGAGGAAAGAAGAAAGGTAAAGAGTAATATTAAATACATTATAGTAGAGCAAGGAGCAAATAGTGCTGATGACAAGATAGTAGAAATCGCAACACTTCCATCCTTTGCTATTACTCATGACATTCCTCTTGCTTTTCGTCTAGTAGAGAAGGGGCTAACAGTTCTAGATGATAGAGGCAACATTTACACAAAAGAAAATATAAGAGAAAGAAAGAGCGAGAGGGACTTCTTTACTCAGCTCAGAGAATATGGTTTTGAAAGCAACAAAACAAAAAAAATAGATAGTAAGACCATCAAGCTCTTTTCTTCTTCTTTTGATAGTACATTCAATAAATACAAAGAGAATAATTCTTTGGCTTTATCTTTTAAACCATTATAGTTCTACACTTTGTTATTAATTTTCCTAGGTCTTGGATATTTAGTTAATCTTTTTCTTTATTTTCTAATTTTTCTTTCATTTTTCCCTGA
>DHMZ01000109.1 GCA_002406055.1 Spirochaetales bacterium UBA4629 | reverse complement strand
TTCAATTACCGAGTAGTTCACTTCATTTTTCCTGTTAATCGTTAATCTGTTACGGGTTCTATTGTTTTCATGGGATAAATCCCCTATACTAAAGATAGTTGAAGAGGATATGATATGCCAACAATAAGTTATTTTTATGGAATCATAATTGTAATGTATTTGCGAAACAAGGATCATAATCCAACCACACATACATGCAATCACATAAGATTTTGATGCACCATTTTCAATTGCTACTGGTGAGATTATGGAAGGGGAATTTCCTGCAAAAGCAAAGGCGATGGTTAAGGAGTTCATTCTGAAATATCAACGAGAATTGGAGGAAATGTGGGAGACAGAGAAGTATGCGAAGCTTCCTCCACTGAATTAATATGTTTCATAAAGCAATTAAACTTGTTCTAAAAGAAGGAACTTCGTTAGAGTTGACATTCCAAGATGGAGAAGTAAAGGCATATGACATGGCAGTGCTGTTTTCGAAGTATCCTCAGCTTGAAGCCTTGAAAAATAGAAAACTTTTTCTGTCTGGTAAGCTGATGGGCTCCTACGGAATCATTTGGAATGATGATTTGGATATCGAAGCAGAGACGATATATGAAGATGGTGTAACCGTTCGACATGAGATGATGTCAATTAATTTCAGAGTAGCAAATGCAGTAGCTTCGGCTCGAGCGGATAGCGGAAAATCTCAAATGGAACTAGCGACATTGACTGGAATTGATCAGTCGGATATTTCGAAGATTGAAAGAGGTGTTGCAAATCCATCAATTGCAACACTGAACCGAATTGCCGAAGCTCTAGGAAAGAAATTACAGATTACAATAAATTGAATAGTTTTTCTTTTTTTTGGGGGGGTATCTTTTTGTTTATGCTACGAGGATGTCAAGACAAATCTTTAATCTGTAACTTTCAGGTTTTAGATATTTCAAGAGTCTCTATTCTTGATAGTCACCCTAAAATCTGATAGTTACAGTCTCGGAGGTGAACGGTACATTTTCTTGATTGCACCTCTTTTTAATTACTTACTTTCCTTTTAAAGAAAAAATCGTTATCTTTTTCCTTGCACGAAGGAGACGTGGTAATGAAGAAAATAATCATCATCGCTTTAGTTGCTATCCTCGCGATAGTTTTCGTTTTTAATTGTTTCTCAGCAGTTGGAACAACAGAAAGAGGCATTGTTGTAACCTTTGGTAAACCAGGAACAGAGGTATTAAACCCTGGGTTGCATTTTACTATTCCATTTGCCCAGACAATCAAAAAGTACTCGCTTGCGCCAATAAACTACGAAATAGATTTCTCTATTGGCTCAGATGGCGCTGTTACAAATGATATGCAAACAGTTGGCTTAACAGCAGATGTTTTCTGGAAGTACGATGAAGATAAACTCTATGATGCTGTTACTAAGTATACAGAATCATCCTTACGTAGTGCTATTGAAAAGACAATGCTAGCTTCTGTAAAGGAATCTGTTGGTAAGTACACTATCTATGAAATTGTAGAAAACCAAGAAAAGATTAGCCAGGAGATTTCAACATCTTTAACTAAGAAGATGAGTAGCTATCCAATTGAAATTACTCAGATTGCAATCTCTAACTGGGATTGGAGTCCAGCTTTTGATGAGCAAATTGCTGAAACAATGAAGACAACACAGCAGGTAAAGATTGCTGAGCAGGAATTGCAGATTACTCAGCAAGAGGCTCAAAAGCAAATTAAAGAAGCACAAGCTGAGCAAGAGGCTACTATTATTAAAGCTAATGCTGAGAAAGAGAAGCAGCTATTGGAAGCTCAAACTAAACTAGAGGTTGCTAAACTTGAAGCAGAAGCTCAAAAAGTTAAGGCTGATGCAGAAGCTTATTACAATGAAAAGATTAGTGAAAACTTAGAGGTTGAGCTTCAACTAAGAAAGCTTGAAGTTGAATCGGAAAGAATAAATAAATGGAATGGACAGTATGTTTCTACATATCAATACGGGCCAATTCCAGTAACAAATGGTTCACTTTTAGGACCTGAATCTAACTAAGAATATGCCTTCCTACGGGAGGGCATTTTTAATGCAATTTCTTGACAAAAAAAGAGATACCAATATACTGAAGCATGTGATTTAAAACAGGAAAAAGACATGCCTCCTAAACCGAAATTTACAAGAGAAGAAGTCATTGATAAAGCAATAGATTTTATTCGTCAGTATGGAATAGATGAACTAACAACAAGGGCTTTGGGTGAATATATGGGCTCTTCTGCTCGTCCAATTTTTACGCTTTTTAAGAATATGGATGAGCTGATGAGTGAAGTAAAAAATCAAGTATATAAAATATATGGATCATATAGAGAAAGAACAGATAGTAGTGAGCCTACATTTAAAAGAGCAGGTATGCAAATGGTTCTTTTTGGAAAATATGAGAAGAGATTGTATCAACTAATGTTTATGAAAGAGAATATTAATGCACATTCATTTGATGCAGTTTTTCAATACTTAGGTGCTATAGGCAAAGAATGCATTGAATACTTAAAAAATAACTTTTCTCTATCAGAAAAAGATGCTCGCTTTGTTTTTGATAACGTTTGGATCTATACATATGGAGTAGGAACGCTCCTTGCTACTGACATGTGTGATTTTACAGAAGATGAGCTTAGTTCTATGCTTGCATTCTCTTTTCTTTCGACAATTACTGAAGTGCAAAAAAGGAGTGAAAAAGAAAATGGCTGCAAAGAAAGGGGGAAAAAAGAATGAAGGTAGCAAAAAGAGTATCTCAATTAATACTAACTTTAACAATTTTATTAATTCTCACAAGTTGTATAGTCGTTGTTGATAGAGGCTACTATTACGAAAATGGTCAGTATTATAAAAGTGGTAATTTTGATTTTAATAGCTATCAAATAGATGAGATAGATATCTCATGGCCATATGGTAGTGTTGTTATTAATACCAATAGCGATAGTAATTATGGTTATATAAGAGAAAATTCAACCTCTTCTTTAGAAAGCGAGAAGCTTCACTACCTTCTTGATGGACGTAAGCTTTATATAAAGTA
>DHMZ01000079.1 GCA_002406055.1 Spirochaetales bacterium UBA4629 | reverse complement strand
ACGAAATACTAGTTGACTTCATTAAAGAGCATAAAGAAGAGGTAGATGAAATTATGAGAAATATGAGTCAAGAAAAAAGAATCAGGAAGTTTATAGATTTCTCTAGAGAAGAGGCTCGTGAGGAGGGATTGTTAGTAGGACGAGCAGAAGGCCTATTAGAAGGCAGAGAAGCTGGCATTGCTATTGAGTCCTGTAGAGTTACTGAAACAATTAGTAGTCTCACCATTCCAGAGGAACTTAAAAAAGAGATCTTAGAGGCACTAAAGAAAAAAGATAACAATAAAAAAGAATCCTAGTTGACTTCATTAAAGAGCATAAAGAAGAGAAAGATGAAATTGTGAGAAATATGAGTCAAGAAAAGAATAAGGCACCCAAGAAAATCTCAAGGGTGCTTTTTACTTATGTCTAGTTTTTTCTTTTTGTAGAACTCTTCAGTTGCAAATCTAGCCTTTGTAACTACCTTATATTCTTTAGGTGGGAACAAGTAAAATATCCTTCTATCATCGCCGATAGAAATCATATCACCCATTTCGTACCAATAGATATCAGAAGAAAGAGAATAGTTATCAAGCGGAGATGTTTTATAATCAATTTCGCCATCATCAGATAGCAAGTGAAAGCCATCTTCTGTTTGGCTTAGGTTGCCTTTTCCAACACTATAAAGGGCAGAAGAATCTACCTGCAAGTATATTTTTACAGGAACTTCCATCTTGTACTCACCCTTCTCTATTTCTTTCTTTGTCTCCTCTCTTTCCCATTTAAACCACTCTGGTATATGTGCAAAATAAGCGTCCCCATCAGAAGAAAGACTTCCATCTGTCTCAAGGCGCCATTCTTTATTGCAATTAGTACATCTTAGAGTTTCACCATCTGCAACCATCTTTCCTTCACTAAGACAGTGTGGACATTTATAAAGAACACTCTCTAAGCCCTCTGCTCTGAATTTTTCACTAATTGCTATGCCATTTTCTTTTTGCCACTTAAAGTGATCAAATGAGAATTTCTCTCTTACTTTGCTATTTATTTCTTCAACAGATAGAGATGAAATATCGTCTATGGTTAAAAGACACTCAACTTTAGCAGAAACAGAGACATCTCTTTTTTGCAGTAAGTTATATAGTGGGTCCCTCTGGAAAGCTCCATAAGTTGTAATCATAACAACAGGAACACGGAGAAGTTTTATACATTTTCCAAGACTATCAGGAAGTGGCGTTGGCGTTGTTCCATCAAAGGAATAAGAAGCTTCAGGATACATTAAAACTGAAGACTTAAGAGTTCTAGTGCAGTATAGTAAATCCTTTACAAGAGCAACATCGGTGTGAAACTTATGAGTAGGAATACATCCTATATGTCTCATGAGCCAATCTTTGCCGATAAAACCATCAGCCTCGCAAACTATATTCAGTGGCCGTGGATACATAATAGTTGTTGCAATTTCAAGATCTATAAATGAAGAGTGATTCATAAGAATGAAGATAGGTTCATCCTTCTTAATCAAATCCATATTCTCTTCTGTATATTTAAAGTGAGTCTTCTTTAAGTCGGGTTTAGATACTAACTTTAGGAGTGTTCTAAAAAAAAGAGAGGTCTTAACAGGCTTCTTTCTTTTGTATGGCTTTCGTGCCATGACGCTTTTATAGTCACTTTCTTTTACTTTAATCTTCATGCTTTCTCCAACCAACATTATATTATCTATCAAAGACAATAGAAAGCTTGAATAAAAAAAGAAGTGTATATAGTTAGATATACATTTATGTTGATTCTCTTTCAAAGACGATTGGATATGTTGTAAAAGATTGAATTAGAATATCTTTATTAGCTATTTTTTTAAGTATAATTTCCCCCGCCTCTCTTCCAAGTTCAAACATATCAACATCGACACATGTAATTCTTGGCTCAGTAAAAGAAGCAAAAGGATAACGATCAAATGTGATTAATGCAAGTTCCTTTGGAATAGCAATTTTTTGATTCTTAGCCTCTTCTATTACACCGAAAGCTATTAGGTTATTAGCACAAATGATTGAACGAGGTCTATTAGAAAGCAAAAGAATCTTTTTACAAGTGTTCATTCCAGAAAGAATTGTCGATGATGTTGAATAGACATACTCATCAGCTATGTCTAAGCCTTTTTCCTCTAAAGCCTTTCTTACTCCTTGAAATCTATGAAAGGAAATCATGTCATCAACCTTTCCTCCAATAAAAGCCATTGGATAGTAATTTTTTTCTAATAGATGCTTTACAGCCAATTCACCTGAAAGCGAATTATTGCTATCAATCCAACAAAGTGTTGATTTAAAATCTGGTTGTCCAACAACCAAATGCGGTATATTAGCACTACTAATTAATATCTCTAATCGTTTTGTGAGAATAGATGCGTGAAATATAATTGCATCAACGGACTCTTCTTGAATAATTTTTTCTGTTTTCTCAACTACTTCTTTTTTCTCGGTATTAGCCAAAACTAATGAATAACCATTTTTATTTAAAGCATCCTCAAGCCCCATTATTATTTCAAAAATATGAGGCTTTTCATAGGCAGCACCAACAGGGAGAGAAGCAAGAAACATTACCTTTCTAGTCTTCTTTTCAGCAAACTGACGAGCCCTACTATTAGGAGTATATCCAAGCCTTTTTGCTTCTCTTATTACTCGTTCTGATGTCTCTTTTTTTACAGTTCCCTTACCATTAAGTGCCTTTGAAACAGTTGCTATAGATAGGTCAAGTTTTTTAGCAACATCCTTTATTGAAATATTCATTATTAAACCTTTATAACAGCATAGCCCATAGGGAGAATTAGAGAGTTTAAAATACTTCTTTGAGAAAGAATCTTACCTTCGGGCAATCTAATGGTACCATTACTTCTATTTAGTATTATCTTTATCTTGTCACCGTCTAAAACTCTTTCAAAAGAATAGACATCATTCTCTAACATCTCTGACTCAATAAAATCCCCTGATCTTAGTGCTTTCTCGTTTTTCCTCAATTGAACAAGCTCTTTTACTAAATAATATAGTTCACTCTTTTCTTTAATCCATGGAAAACATTGTCTATAATCATCTTCATTCTCCCCTTCTAACGCCATCTCATCACCGTAAAATAGACAAGGAACACCAACAAAAGTAAAGAGAAAAACTAAAGAAAGAATA
>DHMZ01000057.1:2206-5593 GCA_002406055.1 Spirochaetales bacterium UBA4629 | reverse complement strand
AATAAAATATAAGCTTAGAGCTCTATTCCCATTGCTTTATGCCTTTAAGAATCTTCTCCTCGCTTCTCCTCTTTGGATTAATCTTTATTTCTACCTTCTTAACGATATGAGTCATCACTGCAGCGATAATAAAGTAGATTATTGCAGTAGCGATAAGAGGGAAGAATGCTTCATATGTACGGCTTCTAACCAAATCTGAGATCTTAGTTAAATCCAAGACTGCGATATAACCAACAACACTACTTTCCTTTATAAGTGTTACTATATCGTTGCGATATATTGGCAAGAAGTGCTGTGCTGCCTGGGGAAGCATAATTTTAAAGAAAGATTGGCTATCTGTGTATCCAAGGGCTTTAGCTGCTTCTAACTGTCCATCAGGTACTGCTTTACACCCAACGCAAAGCATATCATACATAGAACATGAGAAGATAAGGGTAAAGCCTACAACAGATACCCACATTCCACTAAGCTTGCTTGATCCAAAGACTATGTAGTAAAGAATCATTAATAAGAGTACCGTTGGCATTCCTTCTATAAGCCAATTGTAGAAAGCATTAATCTTGTTAGCCACTACATTACCATGTCTACATAGTAGATAGATGGCAAAGCCTAATAGTGTTCCAAGTATAATTGAGCAAATTGTAATTAGGATTGTGACTCCAGCTCCCTGTAAGAAGAGACGCCATCTATCTTCTCTAACAAATGTTTTATTAAAACTTGTTACAAGCTTATTCCAAAAAGAAGCTGTATTATCATCCTCTCCAAGTACAACAAGGTTGATTGGAGTAGTGTAGTAGACATTTGATAGAGTACCTGTTTCATTTCTCTCTTCACTTACTACAATATTCATACCAATATCGTACTTACCAGTCTCTACTCCAGGAGCTATAGCTTCAAATGGAACTTCATAGAATACTGGTTCATAGCCGTAAGCGAGGCAGAAGCGAGCTATAAACTCAACGTCGTAGCCAGCTAGTTTTCCATGGCTTATAAATGAAAATGGTTCATAGCCACCTTCTACAGCGATAGAAAGCTTTCCATTTTCACCTGAAAACTGAGGAAGAGTATATAAACTTGTTTCTGGATCGAAATTATTAATCCAATAATCATAGAGATAGCTTGATGTTCCATCTTCATTGCACTTTTCAATAAACTCATTTAATTCTTTTAGAATTGTTGCTTGCTTATCGTTATTGCCGATGATACATGTTGCATTAATATAGCCAGCTACTTCGTCCAGCGTCTCAAGTTCTGGATGGTTTTTCTTTTGAATTCCATAACTAACACCCTCAATAAGATATGCATCTACCTTTCCAGACTGGAGTGCATAAATCATATCATTAGGCATTGTATAGTATTGAAAAGATGTGTGTGGAACTTTATCTTTTATTAGTTCCTCATAAAGTACAGCTGTCTGTACTGCTATATTCTTGCCATCTAAAGCCTCAATTGGTGTATCTTTTGGATATTTATGTGCAGCACCAAGTGTTAAAAGTGAGGCAAAGAGAAGTAGAGTAGTGACAATAATTATTTTATTAAATCTTTTCATCTTACTCCTCCACCCATTTGAAACTAATATCTATACGATTAATGTATCCATCCTTATCTTCTGCTTGATACTCTTTAAGCGAAGTTGTTGGATCATTTATTATTGACTGGAAAAGACTGCTTTCACTCTTCTTTGCTTCAGCTGGCTCTCCTTTGTATTTTATAAAGAGAGAGAGCGTATCACTCTTTTCAGAGTATTCAACTGTTGCAATAATATCTGGAACCTCTTCGTATGCAGCGATGTTGTTAATACAAATTTCTTCCAAACAAATACTTAGCTTACTAAGTCTTTCACTTTCAATTAAAAGCTTCTCACCGTAAGACATTAACTCTTCATTCATTGCTTCAACATCGAAATCTGTTGATTCAATCTTATAAGAAAGAGTAGATAGACGCTGAATAAAGCGTCTTGTTTTTTCTCTCTTTGGATGATCGAAAATTTCCTTTGGCGTTCCTTCTTCATATATGCATCCATCATCCATAAAAAAGATTCTGTTGGCAATTTTTCTTGCAAAATCCATTTCGTGGGTAACAATCATCATTGTTCTACCACTTTTTGCAAGCATCTTAATTACAGATTGGACTTCTCCAATCATACTTGGGTCTAATGCTGAAGTAGGTTCATCAAAGAGTATTATCTCTGGATCCATTGCAAGAGTGCGAGCAATAGCAATACGTTGTCTCTGTCCTCCGCTAAGTTCATCAGGATATGAGAAAACCTTTGTTGCTAGACCAACTGATGTGAGTAACTCCATTGCCTTGTCATAAGCTTCCTGTTTATCTCTATTAAGAAGCGTTATTTGAGGATTCATAATATTCTCAATTACTGTTTGATGTAAAAAAAGATTAAATGATTGGAAAACCATTCCCATCTTTTTTCTTACAGCATTCAAATCACAACCTTTTGCTGTGATATCCTCACCATCAACAATAATCTGGCCACTTGTTGGCTCCTCGAGCATGTTGATACATCTTAGTAGTGTTGATTTTCCTGTTCCTGACGGTCCAATAACAGCAATAACATCGCCGTTATTGATTGTGACGTTAATGTCTTTTAGTGGACAGCAGTCATCAAACTCTTTAGTTAGATGCCTTAGTTCTATCATTGCCTTAGTCCTTATAAGCCAAAGCTCTCTATTATGATAAAGATGCAAACTGCACCACACGTCAATGCACGCTTAATTGTCCATAATTTGGGGTTATATGCAAGAGATAGAAGAAAACTTTTTTGTTTTTTTTATAATATCTTTATTTATGGTATAGGAATAGCTATTAATATATCGATTTAAAGCAGCGAGAAACAAAAAAAGAATTTGTTAAAACGTTCTTACTCTCAGTTTCTTTTACCATCCAACATTGAATACTAAAGAGAAAGGTGTAACAGTAACATCAGTATTAATTGTATGCAAAAGAGGTATTCCAAAACCACATAATGTTCCAATTAAAGCTCCAGATAGAACATCAGATACAAAGTGATTACCACTTAAAACTCTTAATACTGCTGTTGTTCCAGCTATAGTGTAGAGTGATATTTTCAAAGGTAATTTCCATTTGGAATCTGGGTAATATTTTGAAAAAACAAAGCTCGTAAAGGAAGCTGCAGCAAAGGCTATTGTTGTGTGACCAGACGGAAATGATTTATTCCACTTGTCTTTTTCTTCAATAGGTGGGTTGTCGTAATACATATATGGTCTAGAGCGATCTATTGTATTTTTTAGAACTTCCTTTATTGCCCACGATGAAAGGATTGTTTCTGCATACATAACAGTTAATGTACTTATTTGGCTATTTCCTCCTAGGGCAATGATTGAAGGAGTTAATAGAAGAGAAAAATCTAGC
>DHMZ01000057.1:0-2102 GCA_002406055.1 Spirochaetales bacterium UBA4629 | reverse complement strand
TCAAAAGAATTTACGGTATTTCTATCAAGAGGTTCTGCAAAAAGAAAAGCAGAAACGAAGACTAAAAAAATAGACAAAAGCAATACTTTTTTTCTCATGGCTTAATACTATAAAAAAAGAGCAGATAGCGTAACTACCTGCTCTTACAAAAGATAAGGATAAATATATTCATTTAATCATAATTCTGTGCCGTATTGAGGAGCATTCTAATTACTATTTGGAAAGGGCGTCTTGCATCATCACACGACCCTTGTTCATTGCTTTATTGACTCTCCTCTTCATTATGTGTTCTTTATAACTACTTGCTCAATTATGTCAGAGGCGTGTTCACATAAATCACAACACTCCTCTAGGCTTTCGTAGATAGCCTTAGTTCCAAGCAATGTTTTTATCTCACAAGAAGAATTAAATAGCTCGTAGATAGCTTTTGTATAAAGGGCATCCGCTTCGACCTCGATGTCATTTACCTTAATAATATATTCTTTAAGTTTTTCAGGTTTTTTGAAGTTTTTTAGCTCTTCGATTGCTGCTCCTAACTCCTTAACACAACGATTCACAGTCTTACTCAATTCTGCCATTTTTTCTGTAATATGCTCTACATGGAACATATAGGCATCTAATACAACCTCATCTAGGGCATCGGTAATATCATCTATAATTTGTACAAGACGAAGTATATCTTCTTGGTCTATTGGCGTAATAAACTCTGTTGAGAGTCTATTGAGTATATCATGATGGACTTCATCAGCTGTATGCTCAATGAGATGTATCTTAGTTCTATACTCATCAATACATTTTGCATCATAGTTAGTTATTATAGCCTCCAATAGATTACTAGCCTCTATTGAATAACTGATTTGCTTTATAATTAAACCAAAATAATCGTTGTTCTTCTTCCTCACTTTTTTCTCCTAATTAAATATAAATAAAAATAGCTTTGCCATTAGATATCCTAGTATTCCACAACCAGGAAAGGTACAAACCCATGTAAAGATAAGGTCCTTAACAATAGACCAATTGACATTACTTAATCTTCTTGCAGCTCCAACTCCCATGATGGCAGTAGTTTTGGTATGTGTTGTGCTAACAGGAATTCCAAAGATTGATGAGAGTAAGAGACATATTGTTGCAGCCATATCAGAAGAAAAACCTTGATAGGGCTTTAATTTGACCATATCCATCCCCACGGATTTTATAATTCTATAGCCTCCTATGGATGTACCAAGTCCCATAACAATAGAGCAGAGAATCATAAGCCAAAGAGGAACTGAGAAGACAGACATATTTGTATTTCCTCTAGCAAATGCTGCTCCTAGCAGGAAAATTGCCATAAACTTCTGCCCATCTTGTGCTCCGTGCATAAAAGCCATTGCTGCTCCTCCAACTCTTTGGGCACAGGAGAAGAATTTGTCTGTCTTCAATCTGTTTTGAGTTTTAAAACAAAAAACGGTAGTTTTAGCGGAAAGAAAACCGAGTAAAAAGCCCAAAACTGTGGATAGTAAGATACCATATATAACTTTAATCCACTCACTCAAGTTAATTCCTTTCATGCTATTTTGAATAGCTATTGCAGCTCCTGAAAGTCCTGCAATAAGAGCATGACTTTCGCTGGTTGGAATTCCGAAATACCAAGCAACTGTTGCCCAAATAACAATTGCTGCCATGGCGGCTGAAAGCGCAATCAGAGAGCTATGAGCATCATGCCCGAAGTCGACCATATTATAGATAGTCATGGCAACAGAGGCATTAATTGTTGTCATTACAAGGACACCAAGGAAGTTAAAAATTGCGGCCATTATAATAGCCTTCTTTGCGTCAATAGCTCTTGTGGAGACACAGGTTGCGATTGCATTTGGAGCATCCGTCCAGCCATTAACAAGTATTACTCCCAACGTTAGTATTGTGGAGACCAACAGCATTGGACTCTTCATCATTTCCCCTATAAAGTCAAAGAGACCCACAAAAGACTCCTTTTATTTGCATATATCCTCCCCAAAAAACTAGCATCAACTTTTTATAAAGACAAATAACTAGAGTTTTTATAAATAAACAATTTTTATGACCTTATTATACTTATTTATAGTTAGGATTCCTAGTAGATA
>DHMZ01000010.1 GCA_002406055.1 Spirochaetales bacterium UBA4629 | reverse complement strand
ACGGAGTCGAAAATCAAAGCCTGCAAAGGTGCCTTGTCATCGCCCACTGGGGCTGGCACACGGTTTACCACCGCCTCCAAGACCTCCTCCACGCCCTCTCCAGTCTTACCGGAGGCACGCAGGATGTCCTCTCGCTTGCAACCGATGAGGTCGATGATTTCATCCTCCACCTCGTCTGGCATGGCCGAAGGCATGTCTATCTTGTTGATGACAGGGATAATCTCCAAGTCGTGCTCAATGGCCATATAGAGGTTAGAAATAGTCTGCGCCTGCACACCCTGGGTGGCATCCACCACCAAGAGCGCTCCCTCGCACGCAGCGATGGAACGAGAAACCTCGTAAGAGAAATCGACGTGTCCCGGAGTATCGATGAGGTTGAGGATGTATGTATCTCCATCCTTCGCCTTGTACTCCATCTGGATGGCGTGGCTCTTGATGGTGATACCGCGCTCACGCTCCAAATCCATGTCGTCAAGCATCTGACCCTCAGTAATCTTGATGGTCTGAGTCTTCTCTAACAATCGGTCTGCCAGGGTACTTTTACCATGGTCAATATGTGCAATAATGCAGAAATTTCTTATCTTATTTATATTCTCCATAAAATATTTCTCTCTTTGGAGTGCAAAGATACTTTTTTTTTAGGAAAATACCAAATTTTTTTCAACAATTTCATTCTGATACCAAAATTTTATTTTATAATACAATAACACTAGCTTATTATTAATAGAAAAATGTCTTTAATTAAGATTGTATAATCTCCTATTTCTATAATAAATTTTAAAAAAACACATTATAGACTTATTTTTTGAAAAAAAATTGTATTTTTGCAAAAAACAAAAGAAAATGAATATCGACAAGAATTTAAAAAAGAAGAAGACTGAGCTACTTTCATATTTTAGAAGCCGCTCCAAAGAAATACTTAGCGAGTTGGCTTTAGAATACTCAGCTATAGATTATAAGAAAAAAGCTTCTGCACTCAACAAAGCTATCCAGCAAAGCAAAGACAACCTTTTGTCTATTTTGCAGGAAACAGCCAAGAAAGAGCAATGGACAAATGAAGAACTTCTCGAATGCATACTTCTCATCACCTATACTTGCGATGTCGTAATGCTTGAATCTCGCAATTCAGTATGGGAATACGAATACATGACATTCTCAAGAAGAATCGGTGAGTTGTGGGAACCCTTCTGTAAACTATGTTTCTATTATCCTCTTACAAATATCAAACTATTTATACCACCACTATTTAGTGAAGTCAAGAAAGATTTAACGGATGAAATTAACCATTACATAGATGGATTAAGAATCACAATAAAGGAAAAGAAAGAACTTAAAAGATATTATAACAAAGTCTGGAATCTTGTCACATCAGGAGAAATAAAACTAGAATGTGATTTACATTTTACAGACGGAACAAAAAAGTATGTTGTTGATTTCAAAAGTGGATTCGGCTCAAATGAGAAAGGAAACACAAATAGATTGTTACTTGTTGGAAGCATATACCAAAACATCGAAAAGGAAAGCTATCAATGCTTAATTTTTGTACGTTCAACAGACAACAATCATTATCTCAACACCCTACAAGAGTCAGGTGTATGGCAAACAACCTGTGGTATCGACACCTATGACAGGATTCGTCAATTTACAGGGTTTGATATTCATAAATGGATTACAGACAACATAGATTGGATGAAAGACTTTGATAAACAGATGCAGCAAGTCATCATTCAGCAAAAACTTCAAAACTATTTAATTTGGTAAAAATTATGAAAGAAGACAAAACATATCAAGCATATTACACAAAATCAGATGCCATATTAAACTATATGACAAATATGCTAAACCTCCAACCACACGACAAAATTTTTGAGCCATGTGGAGGAGACGGCGTATTCGTTGATAAGATATTGCAAATTATACCATCAGCCAATATTGACATATACGAACTAAACCCAAACGCCATAAGCATTTTAGCAAGCAAATATAAGCAAAACAACAACATACATATCAAGCAAACAGATACGCTCTTAGACCAAGACATATTAGATTGCAATGCAAAATATGACAAAATCATAGGAAATCCTCCTTATGGTGCTCATAGTAGCGAAAGCAAAAAAGAGCATTTTAAAAACATATACGCAGGATTATATACAAAAGAAAGCTATACACTTTTTTTATACGCATGCACGAAATGTCTTAAAGAAAATGGTGAACTAAGTTTTATCATTCCAGATACTTTCCTTTCTCTCCACAGACACAAGGCAATAAGAAAATACCTGCTAAGAAATACAAGAATAAAGGAACTTGCTCTTTTTCCTTCCTCCTTTTTCCCAGGTATCCATTTCGGCTACTCCAACCTTTGCATTATTACTTTGGCAAAATGCTCAAACCCTACAGAGTGCCTAAATAACAGCATACGTATCAGAACGAACTTCAACAATGTCAAAGAATTAGCAGAAACAAAAGCCGGAACTGTCAAAAATATTATTCAACAATATATATATGATAGTGTAGATTATTCTTTTATTTACAAATCTTCAAATGTTGTCACCGAACTCATTAATGATGATGGATTAAAAAAAATCGGCGACATAGCCGATTGTGTAACCGGGTTCTATTCTGGGAATGACAAAAAGTATCTTCATCCTATTAATAAAAGTATCAAGAATGCTAAAAAATACGAAACTGCTCCTATGGAGAATGTTCGTACTACAACGTTAACTAAATTAGAGCAAGAAAATGGCATCACTTCTGCAGAAAACCTTGTCCCCATCGTAAAAGGTGGTAACATTGCCTATGTAAAACCAAACATTTGGTTTATGGATTGGTCTGCACAAGCTATAAAAGAATATAAACAGAGTAAGAAATGTAGATTTCAAAATTCTTCGTTCTATTTCAAAAATGGCATAGGAATTCCAATGATTAGGTCATCAAGACTAACAGGCGCATTAATTGACGGGAGACTTTTTGACCAGTCTATTGTGGGTGTTTTCCCAAAGGACAGCACATGGTTGTATTATTTATTAGGTTTTTTCAATTCCAGTATTTGTACTGAAATCATAGAGGCAATTAATCCATCGACCAATAATTCCGCTAACTACATAAAGAAAATTCCATTTTTAGAACCAGACGACGATACAAAAGAAAAGGTTGAAAAATTAGTTTTCAAAATCCTGGAAAATAAGGTAGTTGACACCAATATCCAATCTGAACTTGATGCTATTTTTTACAAGTTGTATATCAACAAAGATGGCATTACACATCAATATATCAAGAAGCAAAGATATATTCAGTTGGATTTGTTTAGTGCTAGTAATAATGTAAAATCTCATAAATAGAAAAATAATGAAGAAAAAGTTGATTTACATCGTATTATTCGCCTCTTTGGTCGCTTCCTGCACAGAAAGTTTGGAAGACAAGGCGGTGCGTGAAGCTAAGGAATATACGGAGAAATACTGCCCTACTCCATTCGTGAACGACAGCAGAACGGATAGTGCCGTATTCGATAAAAACACTCGCGTTTTCACATATTTTATTACGCTACGCAACAAGGCGGACAACAAGAAGGCGATCGATGCCTGCAAGGATAAGCTGCATAAGATTCAGAAGGAAGCCCTCGACAACAACCCTGGGCTGAAGAATTACAAGGAAGCTCACTTCACCTTCCGCTTCGTCTATCATTCGGCGAAGAATCCGCAAGAGATTCTCTTGGATGATACCTTCAAGTATTAGCATCCTACGAACAATTTTATCCTACGGGGAGTTAATCCTA
>DHMZ01000054.1 GCA_002406055.1 Spirochaetales bacterium UBA4629 | reverse complement strand
TCTATATAGAGTCCTTTAAAGAGCTCTCGCTTTCCTTTGAAGATTGATTCTAACGTGCTTAGCGTTAAGCTCTTACCAAATCTACGAGGTCGAGAAAGAAAATAGTACCTCTTCCCTTGTGTTATTAGTCGATATAGATAAGATGTCTTATCGACATAGAGATTATTACTTAGAATTAGATCTTCAAAAACTGAGTAGCTTGTATCTATTCTCTTCATATTGATTCTTCCTACTTTTATAATAGCACAATAATAAAATACAGAAAAATGGAGAAGATGTGCTTTTCTAAGAAACAAAAGATTGAACAAAAAGTCTTTGATACCAATGGAAAAGTCTATATTAGAAAATCTAAGAATCACAAGATTTAGGTTGAGTTTTTTGTTTACTACTCTTGCTTATTTCTTTTCGTTTTCTAACTCTAAGCGATATTTGTTAACTGTGCGACGAGCTATTTGTAAGCCCTCTTTGTTAAGACAATCTGTGATTTTCTGATCTGAGAGTTTTTTTCCACTGGTGTTACTATCAAGTATTTCTTTGATTTTGAGTTTTATAGCGTTCTTAGAAAGATCTCCGCCTCCATCTGTTTTTATTTCTGAAGAGAAAAAGAAGCGAAGTGGAAATGTACCCCAATCTGTGAGGATATATTTTTCTTGTGCTAATTTCGATACAGTACTAACGTTTACGCCAAGCTCTTGAGCTGTTTCTGTCATAGTTAGACCACGAAGAAACATCGGGCCATATAAGAAAAAGTCATGCTGCCTTTCTATTAGTAGTTTTCCGAGTCTCTCCAAGGTATTTTTTCTTAATGATAAGAGATTGATTAGATTCTGACCATTGGCAATTTTTTCCCTAAGATATTTATTTGCTTCCTTATCTTTTTGATCTTTCTTATCTTTTATTTCATCCTTAAGAGCAAGATAACTATCATCTATTACAACATCCAAGATTCCTCTCGATAGAACCTTCATTACTATCTTTCCGTCCTCATTATGGAATGAAAGTTCTGGAGTGATGTATGGATTATAGTCTGATGAGTATTTAAGACCAGGAAAAGGTGTAAGAGTTTTGATGATTTTTATCATCTCGTCTAGGTCCTCTTTTCCTATTCGAAGAGCTCTTGCAAGCTTAGTCTCTTCTCCATTTTTTATGTAATCTAAGCCATTATAGATAATTTCTTTGTATCGTATTCTTTCACACTTGTCTTTTTCAATTTCGTTAATCTGAAGCATTAGTGCTTCTCTCCAATCACGAGCACCAACACCTGTCGGCTCTAATGATTGAACAGCTTTAATTGCATCTAGAAGATATGGCTCTTCATTTTTTGGAATAAGACGTGATGGATCGGAGCCTGTAAAGCCATATTGATCTAAGCCAGAAATAAGTGTTTCGGCTGTTCCTCTTACTTCTGGGCTAAGATCTAAACATCCTAGTTCTTTTAAAAGATGTTCTTCTAGACTCTCTTTTTCACTTACAGTCTTTTCAAACCAATCGCCATTATTTTCATCGCTGTATTCTTTTCCATTAGCTTCGTCGGAGTAATCACTGCGTTTTATGTTGTTTTTATAAGTAGAGTAGTCTTCAAAGGAAGTATCATTATCTTTTATCTCTAAAACTGGGTTTTTTTCTGCTTCCTCTTTTATTTTTTCATTTAATTCAAGAGTAGGCATAGTTAATATGTCTATAACTTGAAGTAGAGAAGTGTCTAGTTTCTGAGTCTGTTTGATGGAAGTAAAAAAACCTTGTTGCATATTAATAGCTATCCATAAAATCTTTTCCAAAGTAGATTTCTCTAGCACTTTCGTTCTCAAGAACTTCGTTTCTTGTTCCAGATACTAAAATTTCTCCATTAGAAATGATGTGAGCTTCTGTTGTTATTTCAAGTGTATCTCTTACGTTGTGGTCTGTAAGAAGTATTCCAATTCCATTATCTGCTAAGTGTTTAACAATTTGCTTTATTTCATAGACTGCTTTTGGATCTATACCTGCAAAAGGCTCATCTAAAAGCAAAAACTTTGGAGAAGTAGCAAGTGCTCGTGCAATCTCCGTTCTTCGTCTTTCTCCACCTGAAAGGGTGTAGCCATATTGCTTTCGAACTCTATCAATACCAAATGCCGCAAGGAGTTCTTCTTCCTTATCTTTTCTCTCTTTCTTTGTTAAGTAGTCTTGAGCTTCTAATACTAGGCGAATATTGTCTTCAACTGTTAGCTTACGGAAAATAGATGGTTCTTGAGGAAGATATGCTAATCCCATCTTTGATCGTTCATGCATTTGTAGTGAAGTAATATCCTCATCGTTTATTTTAATGGTGCCACCATTACTTTTAATAAAGCCGACAATCATATAAAAAGAGGTTGTTTTTCCAGCACCATTAGGACCAAGAAGGCCAGTAATATCACCACTATTCATAGAAAAAGAGATGTCTTTCACAACATGTTTTTTTCCGTAGAATTTAGAAAGATGCTCGACAGTTAGTCTATCAACCATTAATAGTTCCTCTTATTCTTCCACTCAGTGTTATTTCATCATTCTTCAAATCAACAGAGATTACGTCTGCAGAGTAGTTGTCTCCTTTCCAAACAACTTCTGACTTGCCTTTTAGCGTCACATACTCATCAACTCTTCTATATGTTAGAGCTTCAGATGTACATGTCATTACACTGTTATCACTAACACGTAAAAGAGAAACATTCATGGCTAACTCTAATATTTCATCTTTCATGTTGTAATGCAAAGAACCTGCTTCTGCGTAAAGGTTTTGTTCGTTATCATCTATCTCAAACCATGTAGAGATGATGATTATTTCATCAAGTCTATCATACCAAAGATTGTTTGTTCTTATCTCTATACCTTTTTCGTTGTCGACGATGACTACATTCTTAGAGCACTCTACATAGCGCCAATCTTCACCATATAGCTTCATGCTATCGCTTTTTATGGTGATAGAACCCGTTGTAACAGTTGCGCCATTTTCAAGTAACACGTTCTTTTCTCCTTCCTTTAAAGAAAGTGAGCTTCTTCCTCCTGAAAAGTTAATATCACGAGAAAAGAGAGAAAAAGAAATCAACAAAAAGGAGAGGAGTATAAAAGCTTTTCTATTCAATTACAAAATCTCCTTTTTCTATTCTAGAAAATGTATAAACATCATTTATAAGGTCACCTTTAAAATCATAGCCTTCAATTATGCCTTCTTCTGATTCTACCATAACATGACCATTTGTTGTTATTTCATCTTTTTCTTTGTTATATGTCAGCTCTTCTGCTTTTATTAGCATATTGTCACTAGGACGAGAAAAAGTAACATCGCCACTTAATGTAAGTTCTGAGCCATCAAGTTCTATTTTTCCTCTTGTTGCTCTCCCTTCTGTTTCAACAGAGCCACTCTCTGAAAAAGAAGAGAAGGAAAACTCTTCTAATAGAGAGTATCCATCCGAGGAATAAAGGAGCATTTTTTTTGCTTTAATTGTTATTGGAGAGTTGTCACTTTGTCCAACCTTACAGTCAGCATTTTCCATGATTACATCAGGATATATTCCCTTTTCTTTCTCACCATCTCTCTCATCCTTTCTATCAAAACTACAAGAGGAAAGTAGTAGAACTAATAGCAGTAAAAGAGCGAGGGCTTTTTTATTCATTGTTTAATTCCTTTAGAGGTGGAATCCCCATGAGCTTCAGTCGTGGGAGGAACCTCTATAATATTTTTGCTGATGCAGTCAGTGTTGCATTACACTTCCAAATGTCTATGTTTTTCGAGCGACTAATGAGCTTAAGTTTCTTGTAACTCAAACTGCCAGAAACTTTCTCACCATTCGGTTTTCGTATACTAAAGCTCCCGCTAGCACGCCTTGCATGAACTAAGCATATTTCCCTGTTGTATAGCACAGTATCAAAGAGCCTAAAGCCGAATATCTTTCTCGGACATTGATTATTTTTCCTTACGCCACCCTTAAGGATTGTAAGTCTATGTATCTGTCTGTTATGAGAGCGATGCTTAAGTAAACTGTAGATAGTCTTAGTAGGAGTGGCTTTAGGGTGGTTTGCTATACACCTAGCGTCTATGTAATGAGCTTTATCAAGATTATTCTCAATACGAGTATTTTTAGTAATATAACCATAAGTTACTTCTACCATCTCAGAGCCATAAAGCTCTCTTAGACGCTTAACAAGTGTCTTTCTCATAACACCCATGAAGGTCGCGCCCTTGAATCCTTTTTTCGGCTTATCAAGTTTAATCTCTCCTCTGTGATAAGCACTGTGACACGTCTTACAAAGTGTTATTAGATTATCCGGTCTATTAGAACCACCGTCTTTACGTTGTACTAGGTGGTGTACTTCGAGAACTGTGTCTTTAGTTTTACCAAAGCAACTTCTGCACTTATGGCCGTCTCGCCATAGTACATACTCTCTAGCATTCCAAAAACCTAGCTGCTCT
>DHMZ01000104.1:2161-25562 GCA_002406055.1 Spirochaetales bacterium UBA4629 | reverse complement strand
TCCTCTTCTAATACTTCATTTCCCATAGCAGGGCATCCAAAAGCAAAAGCATCGTATTTTTCAATATCATCAGGAGAGAAAGAAGAGCACTCAATTAGAGCAGCCTCTGCTTTTCCTGAAAGTTCGTCTAAAATGGTTGAAGCCATTTCCTGAGTGTTTCCTGTCCCTGAATAGTAGACAATGGCAACTTTTTTCATAGTTTCTCCTTCGACTCAAACGCAGAGTCGTTCAATTGATGTACCGTTGTTGTAAGAAGAAAGTAAGCAATTTCTACACATATCATATTCACTAAATGTTTCTCTTGCTTTTTCTTCGTTGTGGTAGACCTTCCAATGTCCAGAATAGAGATAGTTTTGGCCTTTGTTTTCTATAAAACTAACAACATCATCTGTTGGATAGCCCAAAAAGAGTCCTATTTCATGTGGAAAATCTTTATTTTCTTCTAATCTCTTCTTTAGCTTTAAAAGCGAAGAATCGATGTTATTAGTATCATAACCAAACCTAGCTAAAACAAGTGCTCTATCTTTTTCTTTCAAAAGCTTGGAAAGTGTTGTTCGCCTGTAGACAAAGAGGAGGGGACATCCCATTTTATTCTTCATGAAAAGAAAAGAAAGTCCCTTTTCTTTTAATTTTTTTATCTCCCCTTCATCTACACTTGTTAATGACTTAAGACAGATAAGAGATGAACACTTTATGTTCATGAGTGTTGGTGCTGAATGGATTACTAATAGTCTCGATAGTGTCATAAGCCCTCATTACTAACTAAGGTAATTCGGCTCTATCAACTAGGACTGTAAGAGGAAAACACAAAAAGTGAAGAGCCTTATTACCCATGAGTTAGTCTAGACTAACTATATAAAATATTATGTTGTTAATCAATAGAAAAATTGAAATTTAAAATATTTAAGAAAAAGCATTTATAGAGAAGCCTGGCGAACACAATAAAAAATCTCCTCATTTTCAGAGGAGAAAGAGAAGAAAGGCGATTGTCACACTCGCATTTCTCTATTAAATGGCTTACCAAGAGCCGTTGGCCCAAGCTTATTAGATTTTCTGTTAAATGCTAGAACTATAATTACTAAGATGTATGGAAGCATTGTTAAGAATTCATAATAAGGGAATGATGGAATGAAGATCTGTACCTGTGTCTGCAAGACTTGTGCGAATGTAAATAACAATGCGCCTAAGAATATCTTAACAGGATGCCATTGTCCAAAGTAAACAAGAGCGACAGCAATAAAGCCTCTACCATTTATGATATCTGCTGTGAACATCTTTGCTTGGCATAGAGTTAGGAATGCCCCTGCAAAGCCAGCCATTGCGCCACCAAGGGCTAGAGATTCATAACGTACTTTATTTACATTTATACCTAAGCTATCTGCTGCACGTGGATGTGTTCCACAAGCTCTAACCTTTAATCCCCATGGAGTTTTGTAGATTACAAACCATGCAAGTGGGATTAAAGCATAACAAAAATAGATTATTGGGTTATGCGTAAAGAAGATTGTACCTAGTACTGGAATCTTTGATAAAAGAGGAATAGGGTAGGCTGTTATACCTGTAATGGACTGAGAACCACCTATATAAGAACGGAAGAATGTTCCGGCTAATCCTACTCCAAACATTTGCATGCCAATTCCTGCAATTCCTTGAGGCGCACGGAAAGTAATAACAATAATACCAAAGATTAAACCTAGTAAGGCGCCAGCAAGAGCTCCTGCCACAAGGCCCATAAAGTTCACGAAGAAAGGTACTGCTTCGGCTCCTCCATAAGTATATGGAACTAAGAGACCTAAGAATGCTCCCATTGTCATAATACCTTCACATCCAAGGTTGAAGATGCCAGCTTTCTGGTTAAACATTTCTCCCATCGAGGCAATCATCAGGGCAACTGCGAAGCGAATTGTCAGTGTTAGTGTATTTATTAATAAATCCATTTTATGCCTCCTTTTTGTCGAAGAATCTTCTTCTAAATCTTTCTTCCATGTATGGGTTAGAAAGAACCATTTGCACTGCAACGATGATGAGAATGATTAAACCCTGTAATGCTTCAACTAAGTTTGGTGGAACATTTGTTAGTATTTGAAGATTAACTTGGGCATAGAGCAGGATGCCGAAGAAGAAAGCTGCAGGTATAATTCCAGCTGGATGCAAACATCCAAATAGGGCAACTACGATACCAGAGAATCCATAGCCTCCTGTAATACCTTCCATAGCTCTTCCTTGGTTACCCATAAGCTCAACTGCACCTGCCATACCAGCACATGCACCAGAAATGACCATAGAAATAATCAAATAGAGCTTTACGTTAATGCCACCATAGCGTGCTGCTCTTTGAGAGGCACCAGATGCTCTCATCTTGTAGCCATAACTTGTCTTCCAAAGCAGGATATAAATAACAACAGCAAGAATAAGCGCTAAGAATATTCCTTGATGGACAGCTGTTCCCTTAAATAGCTTCTTCAATACAGCTGAGTTAGGGATTCTCGCACTCATTGGTGTTCCTGTCTTTTCATTTGGATCTAAGAGAGGGATTCTGATCATAAAGGCATAGAATTGGACAGCAGCGTAGTTAAGCATAACTGTTGAAAGAAGCTCGCTTACATCAAATTTAGCCTTTAAAAATCCTGGAATAAAACCATACAATCCTCCAGCGAGCGCTGCGGGAATTATGCATAGAGGGATTGCTAGAAAACGTGGAAAAGAAGCAAAGGCGAAGGAAGCCGCAGTTGCAGCTATTATTCCCATTGCCATCTGACCTTCAGCTCCAATATTGTTGATTCCACTACGAGAAGAAACACAAATACCAAGAGCAATGATTGTTAGAGGAATCATTCTTACAAGTACTTCAGTAAAGCTTCTAAAGTTTTTAAATGGCATTGAAATAATTATTCCATATGTTTTAAAGACGCTTTCTCCTGTTGCAAGAATAATTATAGCTCCAATAGCTAGTGCGATAATAACAGCACAGGCTATTACAGATATCTTATAGAAAATTTTGTAATTCTTATTCATTTTCAACTCCTGCCATTAAGACTCCAAGCTTTTCTGTTGTAGCTTCATCTCGTAAGAGAACCTTTTTGTTTTTGCCTTTAAATATGACGGCAATTCTATCGCTTAGATTCATTATTTCTTCGAGCTCTTCGCTTATTAGGAGTATGCCAATGCCTTTTTCTCTAAGAGAGAGAAGTTCCTTATGGATAAACTCTGCAGCTCCCATGTCGAGTCCACGAATAGGATAGACGCAAACGAGGAATTTAGGGTTTCTTGTTATCTCTCTACTAAGAATTACCTTTTGAATATTTCCTCCAGAAAGAGAGCCAGCAGGAGTTTCGATGTTAGGGCATCTAATATCGAAATCTACTTTTAGCTTCTCTGCGCATTCATCAATCATCTTTTCTTTCAAGAAATGATGAGATGAGAACCTGTCATCGCTATCCTTAAGGATTATATTTTCCTTGATAGACATTGAAGGAACAATGCCTTCTGTGTTTCTTTCTTCTGGAATATAACCCATACCTTTTTTGATTACTTCTCTTACAGATAGATTAGATATTTCATCGCCATAGAAAAGTATGGAGCCACTATCACATTTTCTTATGCCATTGATAGCTTCAGCGAGTTCTCTCTGTCCATTGCCAGAAACTCCAGCAAGTCCAACAATTTCTCCTTCCTTAATAGTTAAAGAGAAGCCTTCAAGTGCATTAAAGCCTCTATCTGATTTAACAAACAAGTCTTTAATTACGAGAGCATCCTTACCATTAGGAGGAGCAGAGAGGTTTTCTGTTATTTCTACCTCATGTCCAGTCATTAATGCAGCTATTTCATGAGGAGTAAAGTCCTCTGTTTTTCCGTTAAATACTACTTTTCCATGTCTTAGGATAGAGACTTTATCTGAAAGAGCCTTAACTTCATTAAGCTTATGGCTTATGAAGATAATTGAAAGCTCTGAGCTCATCTTCTTTAGTAGAGCGATTAAATCGTCTGTTTCCTGTGGAGTAAGAGCAGATGTTGGTTCATCGAGGATAAGAAAGCGCGCGCCAAGACATAGCGTCTTAACAAGTTCTACTCTTTGTTGCTCTCCAACTGATAATTGCCAAATATATGCATCTGGATCAACTTTCAAGCCGTAGTGATTTGATACTTCGGTAATGCGTTCTCTAACAGCCTTAAGATTGACAACTAGCCCCCAAGTTTCCTTCATGCCAAGTGCAATGTTTTCTAGTACTGTCATATTAGGCACTAGCATATATTGCTGATGGACCATTCCAATGCCGTAGCTGAAAGCATCATTAGGAGATTTAAAGTTAACTTTTTCTCCGTTAATAAATATAGATCCTTCGTCTGGAGTGTATAGGCCCATTATGATGTTCATTAGTGTGGTTTTTCCCGCACCATTTTCACCTACAAGTGCCAATATTTCATGCTTGCCAATATGTAGAGATATGTCATCACAAGCTAAGACTCCAGGGAATCTCTTTGTTATATGTTCAAGTTTTAAATCGAATATTTCTTTTGTTTGCGACATTTTTTTATAAATAGCCGGCCATAGAAGGGCCGGCTTTATCATAAATAGTAGTAATTAAAGAGTAGAGTAATCTACGCTTGCCCAATTTGAAAGGATATTTGGAGTCTCTGTAAAGAGCTTAATCTGATTCTCAACAGCTGTTCTGATTTCTGGAGTAATCTTATCTGCACACTTTGCTTCGTTCCACTTCCAAATGAATCCACCGTTGTTGAAGTTCATTGGTAAGCATTCGCCACCAAGCTTTCCTTCTTCAAATTTTTCAACGAGGCCAACAACAACTGCTTTATAGTTATAAGCAGAAGCTGCGATACACTTATAGCCTTCTGGAATGTCAATCTGTGCGATATCTTGTCCAACCCACCAGATATCCTTATCTGGGTAGTCTGCAACTGCTCTAAGAGCACCGAGAGCCTGCTGAGAAGAACCTGTTAAGACGTCTGCACCACCCTGGATAAAAGCCTGAGCTGCTTCACCAGACTTAACTGTATCATTGAAGTTACCAATATGTGTTACACGAATCTTTGCCTTAGGATTTGATGCTTGTACGCCGAGAACGAAGCCTCTGTTATATCTTGCAGCGTCTCCACCATCAATAGGTCCAACGAGGGCAACCTGATTAACCTTAGTTGTAAGACCAGCAACGATACCAGAGAGGTATCCTGTCTCTTCAGACTGTGGCATATAAGAGAAAACGTTTGGAGCAATAACATCACTTGTTGTTCCGAAAGCGAACATTACTTCTGGGAACTCTGCAGCAGCATCTTCAACCTGTGCTCTGAACTGAGAACCGTGAACGATGATGATGTTAAAGCCACTGTTAACATATGTTCTGATTGCTGTCATAGTATCAGCAGGCTGAGTATTCTCAACTGCCTTGTATTCAGCAATCTTTCCAGGCATCTCAGCCATAGCTTCTGTAATACCATCGTGCATAGCCTGACACCAACCCTTATCGTCGATTGTGCTTGATACAATTAAGGCAACCTTAATTTCATTTGCTTTTTCTTCTTTGCCACCCTGAGCGAACAAGAGGGTTGACGCTAAAACTAAAACGAGACAAATAGCTAATAGTTTTTTCATAATTTCTCCTTAGAGGCTTGTCCTCAGAGTTCAGTATGTAGGGAAGGAAGCGTAGAAATAAAGTAAAAACATTTTTTTTTGACATAAATTTTACTTAAGTATGTAAATTTAACTTTTTTACTCAGAAATTCAAATAATAAGTTATCATAATGGCTAGGTTATGAAGTACTACGACGTTGTTATAATTGGTGCTGGTGTTACTGGCGCTTGGATTAGTTATGAGTTTGGTAAAAGGAAGTGTTCTGTTTGTGTCTTAGAAAAGGAAAGCGACATATGTGAAGGCACAAGCAAAGCTAACTCTGCTATTGTCCACGCAGGTTATGATCCAGAGCCTGGCTCTTTGATGGCAAAGCTAAATGTTAGAGGTAATGAGCTCATTAGAGAAAGAAACAAGAGGCTCTCTATTCCTTTTAAAGAGATAGGATCTCTTGTTGTTGCCTTTGATGAAGAGGGAATGAGAAAGGTCGAAGAGCTATATGCTAAAGGAAAATTTAACGGCGTTGAAGGGTTGAAAATACTTAATAGAGAGGAAACTTTGGAGTTAGAGAAGTCTTTAAATCCAGATATCCTAGGCTCTCTATATGCCCCAAGCGGAGGAATATGCTCTCCATTTGAACTTACTCTTGCTCCTATGAGCGTTGCTGTTCGTAATGGCGTTACGCTACTTAGATCGACTCCACTAGTTTCTGTTGAAAAGGAGGAAGGAAAGTTTATCTTAAATGGTGAAATTGAAACTCCATTAGTTATCAACGCTTCTGGGCTCTATTCGTCTAATGTTGCTTCTCTCTTTGGCGATAGTTCTTCCGAAATAAAACCACGTAAAGGCGAGTATTCACTTCTAGATAAGAAGAGCAGAAGTATTGTAAGTCACGTTATCTTTCAGCCTCCAACAAGCAAAGGTAAAGGTATCTTAGTAACGCCTACTGTAGACGGTAATCTTCTTGTTGGCCCGAACGCCTACGATGTAGACGATAAAGAAGATTTAGATACAACAATGCGTGGACAGAACGAGGTTTTCTCTGGGGCAAAAAGATCTGTTCCTATTATTAATGAAAGAGATACTATTACGTCCTTTGCTGGAAACCGTGCTGTTTCAAATAGCAAAGACTTCATAATTAAATTCTCTACTAGAGTTCCTAATCTATTAAATGTTGCAGGAATATGTTCTCCGGGTCTTACCTCTGCTCCTGCAATTGCTGAGTACTGTGTTTCTCTTATTGAAGAAAGAGGCTTTAAGTACGAAATGAAAGAAAGCTATATAGATGAGAGAAAGGTAATAAGACTAGAAGAAGTCACAGACGACGAAAAAGAAAGGTTAATTACAATTAATCCTAGTTATGGCCGTGTTATTTGTCGCTGTGAGACTGTCACTGAAGGTGAAATAATAGATTCAATTCGTTCTGAATGCGGGGCAACTACTGTCGATGGCGTAAAGAGAAGAGTTCGCGCTGGCATGGGACGATGCCAAGGAGGCTTCTGTTCTCCTCGTGTTATGGAGATACTATCTAATGAATTAAATCTTCCTTTTACATCTATAACAAAAAAAGGAGGAAAGAGTTGGTTCACTATAGAGAGAGGAGGCCAGAATGATTGAAAGAGATGTGGTTATTATTGGTGGAGGACCCGCTGGCTTAAGTACAGCTATTTCTCTCTTTGAAAATGGTGTAAAAGATATATTGATACTTGAACGAGATAAATACTTAGGTGGAATTCTTAATCAATGTATCCATCCTGGATTTGGTCTTGAAATCTTTAAAGAAGAGCTAACAGGTCCTGAATACGCAACACGCTATATAGAGAAAGTAAAGGAAAAGGGAATTGATTACCTTACAGATACTATGGTTATAGAACTGACAAAAGATAGGGTAGTTAAAGCTCTAAATCCTCAAAAGGGTTTACTTAAAATAAAAGCAAAGGCAATTGTATTGGCTATGGGTTGCAGAGAGCGCACTCGTGGTATGCTCAGAGTTCCTGGTTCAAGACCAAGTGGCGTTTATACTGCAGGAACAGCACAACGCTTAATAAATATCGATGGCTATATGCCTGGACGAGAGGTCGTAATCTTAGGTTCTGGCGATATTGGACTTATTATGGCAAGAAGAATGACGCTAGAAGGAGCAAAAGTAAAAGGCGTGTATGAAATAATGAGTCGCTCCAAGGGACTAAGACGCAATATCGTTCAATGTCTTGATGACTATGATATTCCTCTTCATTTATATACAACAGCTTTAGAGATTCATGGTAGAGAAAGAGTTGAAGGTGTAACGGTGGTAAAGGTTGATGATAAGATGAATCCTATTAGTGGTACTGAAGTATATATTCCTTGTGATACAGTTCTTCTCTCCGTTGGTTTAATACCAGAAAATGAACTCTCAATTTCTTGTGGCATAGAGATAGATAATGCTACCCATGGTCCTGTTAATAAGGGTGACTTTATGACAAGTGTTGATGGAATCTTTGCGTCTGGCAATGTCCTAAAGGTTTATGATTTAGCCGACAGTGTCTGTAAAGATAGTAATCTTTGCGGAAAATCTGTTGCACGCTATTTAATGGAGAGATAGAATGGAAACTTCACTTATTACCTGCGTCATTTGTCCAAAAGGATGCTCTATTAGTGTCGATTGGATAGAAGAAAATGGCGAGAAGAAAATAGTTAGCGTTAGAGGAAATAGCTGTAAGCGCGGTGAAGTCTATGCTTCTCAAGAAGTTGTTGACCCTAAAAGAGTTTTAACCTCTACTGTAAAGCTTGTTAATAATGAACTAAATGTTTTACCTATAAGAAGTTCTTCTCCTATAAGAAAAGAGAAGATATTTGAGGCGATGGATGAAATAAAGAAAACTGTTGTTGATAGAGATATAAAAATGGGCGATGTAATAATAGAAAATATTGCATCTACTAATGTCTCTATGATTAGTTGCCGCGATGCACACAAAGTTAATTAATTGATAATAGTTCTCATTTTTTATATTAACTGACTGTTTTATTTTCATTATATTTTATACGATTAAAGGGTTGAGAAAATGTTAGGAGCCTAATGTGTTAGATAAAAATAATGAATATTCGAAAATGAAGTTCCATATAGACGTGGAGGTTTTGAAACATCTATTTGATGGCACCCTTGTACGAGATGCTGACAGAATTCCTATTGATATTTGTCCAAAAGATAGAGTCCCTTCAAGGTGCTGTATCTACAAAGAAAGAGCTGTTGTCCGATATCGTATTATGGCTCTTGCTGGCTATACTTTAGAGACCGATGATGATGAATACAGAAGTCTTTCGTCTTATATGGAAGAGGCTCTTAATGAAGATAAGCCAAAGCTTCCTTTATTAACAACTATTGCAACTGGATGTTCTTCATGCCCTCAATCTCATTACCAGGTTTCTGACGCTTGTAGAGGCTGTTTTGCTCGTCCTTGTGCTTCAAATTGTCCAAAGGATGCTATTGTTTTTGTAAAAGGAAAGGCTGTAATACAGACAGAAAAGTGTATAAAGTGTGGAAAGTGTATGGAACGCTGTCCTTTCCATTCTATTGTTCATAACTGTGTTCCTTGTGAAGATGCATGCCCTGTTGGAGCAGTTAAACAGAATGAAAAGGGAATAAGTGAAGTTAATCATGAATTGTGTATCGGCTGTGGTAAGTGCTTAAAGTCTTGTCCTTTTGGTGCTATTGTAAAGCGCTCTGGTCTCATTCCTGTTGCAAAAATGTTAAAGAACAATGAGAAGGTTGTTGCTATTATTGCGCCTGCAATTGAAGGTCAACTTCCTGGATCTATCGAACAGATAAAAGAAGCGATAAAGAAAGCTGGATTTACTGAAGTTGTTGAGGTAGCTGAAGGCGCTAAGATTACAGCCGAAAAAGAAGCTAAGGAACTTGAAGAGAGAAAGGCTAAAGGAGAAGGCTTTTTAGCAACATCTTGTTGTCCTGCTTGGTTTACTCTTGTAGATAAACATATCCCACAACTAAAAGACCATATTTCTTCAACACTTTCCCCTATGGGTTATACAGCTCAACTTTGCAAAGAAAGGTACCCAGGCTTTAAGGTTGTATTTATTGGGCCATGCGTTGCTAAGCGCTATGAGGCTGCAACTAGATATCCTGATACAATCGATAGAGTTATTTCTTATAGTGAACTTGCTGCAATTTTTGCCGCGAAAGATATTGATGTTCAGAGTATGAGTGTGAACTTTGATGATGAAGAATGTTCATCTTTTGAAGATTGCAGAGACTTTGCGCAGAGTGGTGGTGTTGCACAATGTGTTCTTAGACGTGTTGATGACAAGAGCAAGTACTCATTCATGAGTATTAACGGCATTGATGCTAAGACAGTCAGACTAATGAAGACATGGTCAAAGATTCCGCCAAAGGAAGACCTTGTTGAGATAATGTGTTGTCCTGGAGGATGTCTTGCAGGACCTGGAACATTAGTTACTCCACAAGCTGCTATTAAGGCTCGTGAAGGCTATAGAAAGCAGAGAGAAGAAGCAAGAAAGAAGAACGCTGAAAACAATGCGTGATATGACAAAGGGAAGGGCGATAAATAATATTATTTGTCACGCCTTCCCAATAATAATCGGAGCTTGGCTTCAGCTAGGCTACAATGCAGTTGATTCAATAATAGTTGGTCGTTTTATAGGGCAGAATGCTCTTGCTAGTGAGGGAACAGCATCTCCTGTATTGAATCTGCTTACATTATTTGTTTCAGGCCTCACTATTGGTGCTGGAATATTATTAGGAGAGGCTTTTGGAAGAGAAGATGACAAGCGTTTTAGAAGTTTTTTATCTTCTCTCTTAATCCTTGGTACAGCTTTTAGCCTTCTTGTAACTATCTTTGGAATAGTTTTTATTAACAAAATTCTTCTTTTTTTAGGTACGCCAAATGAAATAAACGAGATGACAAAAGTCTATCTTGCTTTATCTTTAACCTCTCTTCCTTTTACATTTATATACAATTCATTAGCTTCAGCACTAAAGAGTGTTGGAGACAGTAAGACTCCACTTTACTTCTTGATTATTACATCAATTTTAAATGCTGCACTTGACCTATTCTTTATAGGATATCTAGACTACGGCATTGTCTGTTCTGCGCTAACAACTGTAGTATCTGTTGTCCTTTCTGCTTTTTTGTCTCTCTTCTATATGATAAAAAAGCAAAAGCTACTTTTCCCATCTTTTTCAGAGCTAAGAGTAAATAAAACAGAAGCAATAGACATAGTTAAATATGGCCTTCCAACAGCGCTACAACAGGCTTTACAGCCAATAGGAAAGCTCTTTATTCAGGTTGCAATTAATACTCTTGGTGTCGTTGGAATAGCAAGTTATCAAATTGGTGCACAGATAGATGCTTTTGCTTTAATACCAGAGCAATCAATAAGTTCATCTTGTAGCATCTTTATCGCTCAAAATAGAGGAAAGGAAAGATTCGATAGAATAAAGAGTGGCTATCTAAGTGCTCTTTCTCTTGAGGTACTTTATTGGTTATTCTTTTCATTGCTTTTGCTATTTACACGAAACAGAGTCGTCTCTCTCTTTGTTAAAAATAGCAATGAAATAGTACAAAGTGGCTCTGAGTACCTCTTTTATATGGCTTTCTTCTATATCCTTCCAGGTTTAACGAATGTAACACAAGGCTACTTTAGAGGTTGGGGTAAAACAGGAGTAACGCTTCTTGGAACGCTGACACAAATTGGACTAAGAACAATTCTTACCTTTGTATTACTACCACTCTATGGCATAAAAGGAATAGCCTTTGCTTCAGCCATAGGGTGGATAGGAATGTTAGTTTGGGAATTACCTTATTTGTGCATTCACCTTAGACGAGTTAAATGTAAGTAACAGAAACATTAAGCTCTGCTTTATCTGTTCTCTTAACAATCTTGCCGTCAACCTTTTCTCCATCTACTACTAATGAGTACTCTTTTCCTCGATTAGCTTTAATATGGAGAGTAGTCTTACCAACTTTTCTCTCTAAGGTAAATGAGCTTATCTCTTTAGGAAGAACAGGATTAATCTCTAAGCCATCAAGGCAAGGAGTTATTCCAAGTATAAATTGAGAAGCATTAACAAATGTCCAAGCAGCACAGCCTGTAAGCCAACTGTTCTTTCCTTCTCCTTCATTTTGTGCATCTCTTCCTGCTACCATTTGACAATATACATAAGGTTCAGTCTTCCTTATGTGGCTATTATCTTCATTATAAGAAGGGGAAATCTTCTTGTAGACTTCAAAGGCTCTGTCTCCGTGACCAAGAATAGTCTCTGCTGAGCTTACCCATGGGTTATTATGACAGAAGATTCCTGCGTTCTCTTTATATCCAGGAGGATAAGAAGAAACTTCTCCAAGGTTCAGATGATAATCTTTATATGCAGGTTGTAAGATAATAATTCCGTATGGACTATCTAAATACTTCTCAACGCTCTTTAAAGCTTTTTCTGCCATGCCATTTTCAAGGCCTATGTGTGCCATAACACACATGCCCTGGGGCTCTATGTAAATTTTACCATCTTCACATGTATGGCTACCGACTTTTTCAGAGAAAGCATCATAGGCTCTTACAAACCATTCGCCATCCCAACCTGGGCCTTCGACGGCTTTTATCATCTTCTCAATTTCAGCTTCAATTTCTTTCTTTTCTTCTGTTTTTCCTAACTTATCGAGTATTTCAACATATTGTTGCGCATATTTAACAAAGAGCCCTGCTATAAAGACAGATTCAGCCTTGCCAGATTCAAAATTAGAACATGTTTGGAAGCTTTCTCCAGGAGTTGAAGAGAAACAATTAAGATTTAAGCAATCATTCCAGTCAGCTCTTCCAATTAGAGGAAGACCATGTGGTCCTTTGTTGTTTACAGTGTACATTACACAGCGTCTTAAATGCTCTAAAAGAGGCTGAGCTTTACTCATATCATTATTAAAAGGAACCATTTCGTTTAGAATAGAGTAGTCATTTGTTTCAGCTAAATATGAGTATACAGAGGCAATAAGCCATAATGGGTCATCATTAAAGCCTCCACCTATATCTGCATTGCCTTTTTTGTCTAGAGGTTGGTATTGATGATAAGTAGAGCCATCTTCAAACTGTATGGATGCTATATCAATAATACGTTCTCTAGCTCTATCTGGGATTATATGCATGAAGCCAAGGAGGTCTTGACAAGAGTCTCTAAAGCCCATTCCTCTACCTATACCACTTTCGTAGTAAGAGGCACTACGAGACATATTGAATGTAATCATGCATTGGTATTGGTTCCAAATATTAACCATTCTATCGAACTTCTCAAGACCTGTATTAACAGAGAAAGAAGAGAGGAGCTTTGACCAATAGTCTTTTAACTCCTCAAAGGCATTGTCTACAGCACTCGGAGACGAAAAACGCTCCATTAATGCTTTTGCTTTTGTCTTGTTTATTATGCCTTCTTTTTCCCATTTCTCATCATCTTTGTTTTCACAATAGCCCAGTATATATACAAGGCTCTTTTCTTCTCCTGGAAGAAGAGAGAACTTGTTTTCTAAAGCCGCGATAGGAGACCAACCTGACGCACGAGAGAAAGAGAGACTCTCTCTTCTTATGCCATCTGGATTGTCGTAATTATTAAAGCGTCCTAGAAATGTAGCTCTATCAGAATCATAACTTGTAACATTTTCATTAACAGAGAAGAAAGCAAAATGATTACGACGCTCTCTATACTCTGTTTTGTGATAGATTGCCTTTTCATCTATCTCAACTTCACCTGTAGAATAGTTTCTTTGGAAGTTAGTTTGGTCATCTAGAGCATTCCATAAACACCACTCAACTGCGCCAACAGTTCTAATTGTTTTTTTCTTATTAGAGTTATTCTTTAACATTAGCTTCATTACTTCACATTTCTCATGAAGTGGAACAAA
This sequence comes from Spirochaetales bacterium UBA4629, assembly GCA_002406055.1. Classification (GTDB taxonomy): domain Bacteria; phylum Spirochaetota; class Spirochaetia; order Sphaerochaetales; family Sphaerochaetaceae; genus Ornithospirochaeta. The sequence continues at coordinate 12,073 of DHMZ01000104.1, read as the reverse complement.
GCATAATAAATTTGCTTCAAGACTATTAAGAGAAGAGGTGAATATTGTATAGCCAAGTCCATGACGACACTTATACTCATCAAGAGGGGTCTTTAAAGGTAAGAATGAAGGAGACCATTTGCTCTCTCCATCTTCTATGTAGAATAATCGTCCTCCATTATCATCTGGAACGTTGTTATATCTGAAACGGGTAATACGTCTCATTTTTGCATCTTTGTAAAAGTCGTATCCACCACCAGTGTTAGATATAAGGCCAAAGAAATCCTCATTGCCTAGATAGTTAATCCAAGGTAGAGGTGTATATGGTGTTGTTATTACATATTCTCTTTTCTCATCGTCAAAATAACCATACTTCATAGTAATCTCCAGTTAGTTCAGTGCTTGAACAAATACATTTAACCATGATTTTTTTCATTATTAAAGAGTTTTTTCTGCCAATAGATAACTTTTTATTGTTTATTAGTTAGTGCTAATTTATTATCGAAGTGTGAAAACTGTAATACGAAAGATGCAAAATACCTTTCTAGAAGGCGAAGAAAAAGAAGAATGTTTACTCTTTAAGGGAATTCCTTTTGCCCTCACAGAAGGACGTTTTACCTATCCTAAGAAAAGGGAACTTCCCGATTTTTTGTCTTGTCTTTCTTTTTCTCCTGCTGCCATTCAAGAAGAGTGTGAAGAATCTTCAATCTACAAAAAAGAATTCTATCAAAATGTAGACTTGAATATGGCTGAAGAGTGTCTATATTTAAATATTTGGATGCCTAAAAAGGAAGGAAAGTATCCTGTAGTGCTCTTTTTACATGGTGGAGCATATCTCCAAGGCTTCTCTTATGAAGTTGAATTTAGTGGTGAAGCTCTAGCTAAAAGTGGTGTGATTGTTGTTACTGCGCAATATAGATTAGGGCTCCTTGGTTATCTTGTACTTGAGAATGAAGAAGGAAACTACGGACTTTTGGATCAAGCTTTTGCTTATAGTTGGGTGAAAGAGAATATATCATACTTCAATGGCGATGAGAAAAGAATTTCTCTTATGGGACAGAGTGCTGGGGCACTATCTATTCTTTCTTTACTCGCAACTGAAAATTTTTCTCCATATACAGTAACTCTACTTAGTTTCGGTGGCTTTAATGGCACTATAGCTCCGGCTGAGAGCAGTAGGGAATGCTCTGAGCAAATTACGAAGGACTTTTTTAAAGCTAATGGCTTAAGCAAAGAGAGACTCTTGAAGTTTAATAATAAAGAAATTCTTCGAGTGCAAAGTGAATATATAAAATATTACAAAAATAAAAGATGCGATATTTCTTTCCCGCTTTCACCTGTATATAACACATCTTTTTTGAAGCATTCTTTTCTTGAGGCGATAGAAAGAGGAAGCTATGATTCTTTTCCTCTTCTTTGTGGTACTGTTAAAAATGATCTATCTAGTGAAGGCGCAATGCTAAAAGCTACAGAAGAATTTATAAAAAGAAGAAGGGGAGAATCATTTGTATATTACTTCTCGCACCTTCTTCCTCCTGATAATACTCTACCATTCCATTCTTCTGATTTATGGTATGTTTTTTCCACTTTAGAGAGATCTTGGCGAAGTTTTAAAGATGAAGACTATCTTTTGTCATCTTTTCTTACATCTTCTTTGTCATCGTTTTTTTCTAAAGCTGAACCGAATTGGCGTGAGTATCCATATATTAAAGAGCTAAGTTAAGCAACATAGAAATAGACCATCAGAAAGTGGAATATAGTTCCACCAAGAATGAATAAGTGGAAGAGCTCATGGCTTCTGAACTCTTTATTTTTCTCAAGTAATGGAAGCTTTGTTGCGTATATAACTCCACCTATAGTATATAAAATTCCACCAAGGAGAAGGAGCCTAAAACCATTTGGTGTCAGGAGCGTATATAGCTCTTTTAGTACAGGTGTACATGCCCAACCTATTGCTAAATAAATAATAGAAGAGACAAAGCGAGGGCACGTTACCCAGAATGCTTTGAATATAATAGAGAGTAAAGCTAGTGCCCATACAACACTAAGTAGAATTATTCCATCTCTTCCTTTAATGAGAGAAACACAGAGAGGTGTGTATGTTCCTGCAATTAAAACAGAGATCATCATGTGATCAAGTTTCTTTAGCCTCTTATTTTTCTCTTCGCTAAGATTAAAGGAGTGGTATGCAGTTGAAGCACCATATAATAAAATCATACTAAGAGTAAAAATTGCATATGAGATTAACTCTACTAGGCTCTTGTTATCTAAAGCTCCCTTTATTAAAAGAATAGGAGCAAGCACTATAGATAAGACAAAGCCAATAAAATGTGATAGGGCACTATGCTTATCTTTTACCTCGAAAGGATGAAGAGTTTTTTCTCTAGATTGTGGAACAACAATGTTAATAACCATTCTTTCCTCCTTGCAATTAACTCATTTGAAGAGTATAACAAACTTATAATCGGTTTTTGAAAAACCTATTAATAGTTAAATAAGAATTAAATACTCTGTCAAGAGTTTTTTAAAAACTTATAACAGGATTATGTATATGTTTTTAGAGTTAGAGAAAAATGATTTAGAAGCCATTAGGTTATATAGATTGCCATCGTTTAATGAAATCCCAGATGTAGGTTTATACCTTAACCAATGTGCAACATATATAAATAGATACCTAGAGCCTCTGTTTAATATAACAATAACTGAGTCAATGATTAGTAACTATGTAAAGAAGAAGCTCATTGATAACCCTGTAAAGAAACAGTATTCGCGTGAGATGATTGCATACCTCTTATTTATCGCACTATCGAAGAGCGTTGCGTCTCTTGATGACATACAACTACTAATCAATATACAAAAGAAAAAGTATTCTGCAGACACCTCATATGAGTTCTTTAAGAAAGAATTTGAAGCCATTCTTTTATCTGTATTTGGTCTTGAAAACTCAAAAGACCGTGTAGGAGAAGAGAAAACGCTTGAAGAAGAATTAGTTGGAAAAATAATAGTAACTATTGCACATAAGCTTTATGTAGATAAAGCATTTAAGGTATTAAGAGATAATGCAAAAGAGAAATGATAACTATTTTATTGGCATAACTCTTCCTGATGAATTAAATAGGATTGTCGAGAGTGAAAGAAGATGGATGAGAACAAACTGTGGCTGCTCTAGTGGGATGAAAACAGCACCTCACATTACTCTTATTCCTCCTTTCTTTTCCTCTTTTGGAGATGAGTATTTACGATATATCTTTTCTTCTTTCTCTTTTCCTTTGTTTTCTTTGCACGTTTCTGGACACTCTTCATTTGGTCATAGAACAATTTTTATTAATGTTGAAAAGTCAAAAGAACTTGTCAAGCTTAAAGACGATATTACCCAAATCTTAAGGAAAGAAAAAATAGAAATAAAGAACGAGAAAAACTTTAATCCTCATATAACAATAGCAAATAGAGATATAGAAGAAGAATATTTTATTCCTAGCATGGAATATTTAAATGATAATAAATTAGATATTACCTTTGAAGTAACTTCTTTCATGCTTTTTACCAAAAAGAATTATCTATGGGTAAATGATGAAAAAAACTCTGTTAGATTTTCTTCTTAATGTCTTGAGCTGCAACGTATGCAGAAGCAAAAGCAAAATTTAGATTGTAGCCCCCACATTCGCCATCAACATCGAGGAGTTCACCAAGTACATAGAGATTTTTATTTATCTTCGACTCCATTGTTTTGTTATTAATCTCTTTTGTATCAACACCACCTCTTGTGACCATAGCTTTAGCATAGTCATCGATGTTTTTTATTTTTAATTCCCATCTATTTAGTTTTTCAACGATTATTTTAATTTCATCTTTTGTTGCTGAGGCAATTTGCTTTTTTCCAAAAGGAAATAGGAATGAAAGAAGACGATGGGGAAGAGATGTAATATTTCTTAGTCCATTAATTATTGTCAGCTTTCCATTTTCTTTTTTTAACATGTCTTGAGTAAATGGAAATAGAGAAATAACTAGACTATCGCTTAAATCTTTGTAATGAGAAATGTTTAAGCTTGCGGGGCCGGATAGCCCAGCGCGTGTAAATACAACAGGGCCAGAGAATGATGCCTTTCCAATTTTAAGCGTAACATCATCTAAGCTTATTCCTTCTAATTCAGCTATGTTATCTTTAACTTTTATTTCTACAAGACTAGCTCTTGGCTTGATGATTGTGTGGCCAAGAGAAGAAAGAAGATCATATCCACTTCCATTGCTTCCGCTTTTTTCTAATGACTTACCGCCTGTTGCAACTACAACTATCTTTGCTCTATAGCACTCTTCTTTTGTTTTTACAACATATTCATCGTCTTTCCTTTCAATAGAAAGAACTTCGCTATTGTACTTTACGTTTTTGACTAGAGAGAGTAGTGAGTCTCGAATATCTAGACTTTTCATTGAAACAGGAAAGACTTTTCCATCACTACGAGTATATGTCTCAACACCTAAAGATGAAAACTCTTTTCTAAGACTTGCTGGGCTAAGAGAGTAGAGCGAAGGGCAAACAAAGCTTCTTTTGTCGTAGTAGTGGGTAACAAAGCTCTCTATATTCTCGCTGTGCGTAATGTTGCTTGCGCCATTACCAGTCACAAGTAGCTTTATGCCACATTGATTCATTTTTTCTAAGAGTAAAGCTTCTTTAACAAGATGAGTAAAGAATAAGCCAGAAGCACCGCCTCCAACTACAACAACAGGATAGTAATTCATAGAAAAATATTGTGGTTTCTCACATCTTTAGTCAATGAAAAAGAAAACTGTACAGAGTGATAAAAATTTATGATAGAATTGAAGAATGAAGATTATTTTAGATACAGCAAATATTGAAAAGATAGAATCATGTTGGGAAAACTATCCTGTTTATGGAGTTACAACTAATCCTAGCATTTTGGCTCGAGAAGGACGTAACCCATATGAAACGCTAAGAGCAATTAGATCAATTATTGGCAACAAAGACCTGCATGTAGAGACACTTGGAAGAACTAAAGATGAGATCTTAAGCGAAGCAAAGAATATTGTTTTTAATTTAGGAGAAGACACTTTTATCAAAATTCCAGTAACAAGTGAAGGTATTAAGGCTATTAAAGAATTGAAAGAGGCTGGAATAAGAACTACAGCAACAGCTGTCTTTTCTTTCTCTCAGGCTATGATAGCATCACTCTCTGGTGCTTCATTTATTGCACCATATGTAAACAGAATAGATAATCTCGGCGGTAACGGTACAGAGACAGCCATCGAAATAGAGAAGGCTTTTGTTCAAAATGGTATGAGTACTCATGTAATAGGGGCATCATTCAAGAGCATAAAGCAAATTGAAACTCTTTTGAAAGGCGGTGCTTGGGGAGTTACTATTTCTCCTGAGTTATTAGAGAGCATGGTTAAGCATCCTGGTACCGATGATGCTGTAAAAAAGTTCGAAGAAGATTGGGCAAAGCTAGATTGTGGTCCTTTGCTATAAGCTATTTGTTCTTTAAGTATAATACTCCTCGTTTGAGGAGTATTTCTTTATATAGTTAGCAAAACTAATTAAGATATCTTCTCTTTTCTATCTCTTTAACTAGAAAAGGAATAGCACTTTCAAAGTTAACGCCATAGAAATTGTGATTTTCATCTTTCATGGTATATTCGATAGCCTTCAAAACAAAGTCGGCAGCAAGAGTGTATGCACTTTCAATTGAGAAATTCTCTATCATAGCTCCTGTAAAAACAGAGGCAAAAATGTCGCCTGTTCCATGAAAGTTTTGCTCTATTTTTTTATGAAAATACCAAGAGTATTTATCGTTTTCTGGGTTGTAATAACATATGCCAATTTTGCCTTCAACGCCTTTAAAAGAGGTCTTCTCTTTATTAAATGAGATTCCTTTAAGAATTACCTTTTTCGCTCCAAGTTTTGCGAGCGCAACCATCATTTCTTTTATATCGTCTTCACTGTAGTTGCTCTTGAGGCACTCTCTTCCAAGCAAGAATGATGCTTCAGTTAGATTAGGAAGTATTATATCTGCTTTACTGCATAAAGATGCCATCTCTAGCGCAAATTCTTTGTCAAAGCCTTTGTATAAAGAACCAAAATCTGCCATGCAAGGATCAACAATTTTTAGTGTGTTTTCCTCTGCAAATGAGTTGAAGAATTTCTTCATTAACTCAATTTGCTTTATTGAACCAAGGTATCCTGTATAGATTCCATCGAAGTGGAAATTTTGCTTTTTCCAATTAGCCATAATAGGCTCAATATCATCTGTTAAATCATGGAATGTAAAACTGCTAAATGCTGTGTGAGTACTTAGAACAGCTGTTGGGATAATAGCTGCTTCAACACCAAAACAAGAAATGAGGGGAAGTGCAACTGTAAGCGAGCATTTTCCTATGCATGAAATATCTTGAATAGTTACGATTCTTTTCATTTTTTTAGAATACTCTCTTCTTCCTTTTACGAGAAGTCTGCATTTGCTATTATTACTTTATGAGAATAACTCTTTTAACGATGTTTCCAGAATCTTTTACATCCATTTTGACGCTTCCCTTAATTGATAGAGCAATTAAAAGGGGAGTAGTGGAATTAAATATTGTCGACATTAAAGATTATGCAGGTGGTTCTTTTCGTCATATAGATGACTCTCCTTGTGGCGGAGGAAAAGGAATGATTCTTCGTTTTGATACTGTAATGAGAGCTCTCAGTAGTGTGAAAAGAGAAGAAAGTAAAGTTATCTTAACATCGCCAAAAGGAAAGCTTTATAACCAAAAGAAAGCAAGAGAGTTAGCCTCTTTAAGCGATATTATAATCATATCTGGCCACTATGAAGGGATCGATAGAAGAGTTGAAAACCACGTGGACGAAATTATAAGTATTGGCGACTATGTCCTAAGTGGAGGCGAAATTGCCTCCTCTGTTATTCTTGATAGCATTTGTCGCTTGCAAAAAGGAATAATTAGAGAAGGTGCAACAGAAGATGAAAGCCATGAAAATGGATTACTTGAATATCCTCAATATACAAAACCAATAGAGTATATGGGAGAGAGAGTACCTCCTATATTACTCAGTGGCAATCATGGCGCAATAGACAAATGGAGAAAAAGAGAAGCCTTATTAGATACGAAGAGACTTCGCCCTGATTTATTTGAAAAGTATGAGCTAACAAAAGAAGAGGAAGAACTTATTACTTCTTCACTCTAGCTACATATTTCTTTATTGTATTTACAGATAATCAAGAAGATTTCTTCTAAAAAAAGCGTTATCTTTTAATTAAGAAAAGCGAACATAAATTGTTTTTTCTTCAATCCCTCCTTTTTGTGGCTATAGCTAATCCCCCTTTGCTATAGCCCTTTTTCTTTCTGTACTGAATAGAAAGAAAAACTTCATCTATTCTCCACTGCTTTTATATCAAAACTAGAAAAGAGTAGTGTAGTATAATAAAAAACGAGAAGTTTTTTCATTTTCCAAATCCTCCTAAAGATAACAGCTACAGCTTTGTGGCTGTTTTTTTTCTTTATAAACAATGCTATTCTTCAGCTATGAAAGCATTAATAATTGGTGGAACAGGAGTAATTAGCTCCTATGTAGTTAAGCTATTAGTTGAAAAGAATTGGGAAGTTTGGGTCATAAATAGAGGCTTAAAAGAAAATAGACACATTGAAGGTGTAAATAATCTTGTTGTTGATATAAACGATACAGATAAAGTAAAGAGCCTTGTTAAAAATCTTTCCTTCGATACTGTCTCAGATTTTGTTGCCTTTAAGAAGGAAGATGTTATTAGAGACTATAATCTCTTTAAAGATAAAACACGACAATATATCTTTACATCTTCAGCTTCTTGCTATCTTAAGCCCTGTTCTTCTCCATTCATAACTGAAGGAACTACACTAGCAAATAAGTATTGGCAATACTCAAGAAACAAAATTGAATGTGAGGATTACCTAAGAGAAAAAAATAGAGAGAATGATTTTACTTTTACGATAGTTAGACCTAGTCATACATATTCTGAATACAGCATACCTTTTGGCCTTCATGGTGACTTTGGTTCTTGGCAAATTGTAAAGAGAATGATGGAAGGGAAGAGAGTAATTGTCCCTGGAGATGGAACATCTCTTTGGACACTTACACATTCAAAAGATTTTGCTATTGGTTATGTTGGTCTTATGGGCAATACCCATGCATATAATGAAGCTTTCAATATTACAGGAAGCGAAGTATTAACTTGGAATCAGATATATCAAACAATCGCAGATAGCTTAGGCGTAGAGTTTAAGCCATATTATGTTTCTTCTTCTTTCCTTGCAGAAACAGGTAAAAAATATGGCTATGACTTTGAAGGTGCACTCTTAGGTGATAAAGCAAATAGTGTTATTTTCGATAATAAGAAACTTCTTAATACAGTTCCTGAAATGAAGACAACAATTCTATTTCATGAAGGGGTAAGGGCATCTATAAAGTATTATCTAGAACATAAGGAATATCAAAGGGAAGATAAGAAGTTTGATGAGTACTGCGACAGAGTTATAGAGGCACAAGAAGACGCAAGGAACAGGGTGTAAGAAGTGGAAAAAAAGAGCAGACGCTTTACTTTGGTCTGCTCTAAATAGCTTTAATTGTTAGTTTTTATTTTCTTTTTTGCTACCTTTTTTTCTCTTTCTAACACAATCTGTTAAAAGAAACTCAATTTGGCCATTAAGGGACCTGAAGTCGTCCTCTGCCCATTTTGACAAATCATCAAATAGCTCTTTGCTTATCCTTAATGGTACCTGTTTCTTTTCGCTCATATTAGTATAGAGATCCTGTATTAATTATTGGGTTAGTTTCTTTGTTAGAACAAAGTACAACTAAGAGATTAGAGACCATAGTAGCCTTTCTCTCTTCATCTAAGTCTACAACGCCTTCATTTTTGAGTTTGTTTAGTGCCATTTCTACCATAGATACTGCACCTTCGACAATCTTCTTTCGTGCTGCTATTACAGCAATAGCTTGCTGACGCTGTAGCATTGCTGCTGCAATCTCAGGTGCGTAAGCAATCTGATTAAGCTTAACTTCAATTATCTCAATACCTGCATCTTTAACTCTAGCACTAAGCTCTTTCTTCATCTCTTCAGCAATTAAAGACGCAGAACCACGAAGTGTCTTTTCTCCTCTTTCCTCGTCATCATCTCCATCATCGTCGATGATATCATAAGGGTAGAGGCGTGATATGTTACGAATAGTAGAATCTGTTTGATTAGATAAGTATTCGTAATAGTTGTCGTAGTTAAGTACAGCTTTTGTAGCATTAACAATTTTCCAAATAACAATGGCACTAAGCTCGATTGGATTACCAAGTAGGTCATTTACTTTCTGATTGCCATTAACGAATGTAGAAATCTTCAGAGAAATCTTTGTAGGGGACGCATTTGCTGTGACTTGATTGTTTTGGTTTGCATTCTTTTCATTCTCTATTGTGTTATCTTTTTTCTTTGGGTAAAGATTAGAACAAAATGGATTAACAAGCCAAAACCCATTTTCATAAATTGTTCCGTAGTATTTACCAAATAGAGATAAAACGATGGCTTCATTTGGCTTAACTACTCTTAATCCCGGAAGCAATAATATACCAAATATAGAGGCTGCTACAGCAAGAATAAGTGCTGGAATTGCAATTGCCATCTTCTCTGATTCTGCAAAGAATCCAAAGACAATAAAGAGCCCAACTGAAACAAGGATAAGAATAATTGCAAGAATTAGCCCTAAAAAGCCACTCTTAGGCTTAAGTATTTTTTCCTGTTCTTCTGATAAATAATCCATAATCCATTCTCCTTTAAGATATCAATATGATATCAAAAAGAAGCGTCTTGTCAATTAAAAATAAATCCCCAGGATTTCTCCTGAGGAAAAGGTTAATCATCTAGTCCTGCTAAATAGCAAATTGTGTATACAGCCTGAGA
>DHMZ01000104.1:0-2058 GCA_002406055.1 Spirochaetales bacterium UBA4629 | reverse complement strand
ACATCTGTCTTAGAAATCAAGCCTTGATTGTATTGAGTATTAAGTAGTTCAAGTCTCTCTTCTGCTTCTTCTTTCTTAAGCTCAAGATATTCAATCTTAACCTTGCTAAGCTCTATCTGAGTTAAGTTCTCTTCTGCTGCGCTTCTTAGTTTATTTACTGCATCATCGTAATCGGCAATAGATCCAGTAACTTCACTATCAGCATACTTTACAGCATTAAGCTTCTTACCTCCGTCCCATACTGTTGTACTTATTGCAAAGGTTAGGTACAAGCCATAATCATTTGTCCTATACCAGTTCTTTTCAACAAGTGGTAGTGATGAGCCACCATAGGTTAGAGAAATCTGGAGTGCAAAGTCTGGCTTCCAATAGAGTGATGAAGAGGCAACTTTCTTCTTTAGCTCTAATGCTCTTGTCTGTCCCTGTAACATCATAAGAGACTTATTTGTTGGCCCAAGTACAAGAGAGAGAACATCATCCTCAGATAGTGAAGATATATAGTTAATCTCATCTTCGTTAACAGTATATGAGATGTTAGATGTATCTAAATCATCAAGAGCAGAGATACTCTTTAAGCTCTGAATGTTATCATTGTACTGTTTTGTGAGCTCTTGTCGACGTACAGAGATTTCAAGAGCAGATATCTTTGCCTTAGTAACATCTTCTTTTAGCATCATGCCATTCTTGTATGCATCTTCACTCATCTTAACAAGCTCATCAGCCTTAGTTTGTGTATCATCAAGAAGTGTAAAGAGATCATTCATGTAACAAAGAGCACTAAGTCTTGTCTTAAGCTCTGCCGTAAGCTTTTCTTCACTATCTTCAACACTTAGAGCTCTAATGTTAGCTATTTCACTATAAAGCTTAACCCCAGTTGGAATCTTTCCCCAAGTGAAGATTGGTTGAGTAATTGTTAGTCCAGCATTGTAGTAGAGGTTGTCCATACCTTTATAGAGCGTTACGTACTCTCCACTAACAGCACCTGGAATAGTAACTCCTAGCTGTGATGATAGCTCATCAACACCAATAGTTGTCTTTCCGATAGGTGGGTTAGGCATATAGGTTGTTGTGAGTAGAGCTTCGATCTGAGGTGAATAGTTCGCTTTGGCGTCCTTGACGTCTAAGAGACTTTGTGCATACACCTCTCTTGCTTTTCTCAGACTTGCGTTGCCTTCACTCATACTTTTCTTTATGTCCTCAATTGTATAAGAAGAGTTTTCTTCTGCAAAAAGAGGAGTAAGTAAGAGTAGAAGTGTAAGTATAATAAGTAATACTTTTTTCATCACATCACCTATTAGTTCTTATAGAGCATGAAGTTACTAAAATCTGTTGTCATGCTGTTAATTGTTATGGCTTGACTATTAGTAGTGCTTGTTCCTCTTTCTGTCCATTCTACTGTTAATGTTTTATCATCACTTTGGTATGAAGTTCCGTATTTGAAATAAACTTTTTTTCCACTAGCTAAGCCTGTAAAATAACCATAGTTTACAATGTTGCTTGTAGAAGAAGTAGGAACTGTCTGTTGTCTTGTTGTTACATTGTTATTGCTTATTACATCGTCAAATTCATTCTTAAGTTTTATAACATCGCCATAGTCATCTGTATATCCGTAACCAGAAGCTTTCTTTGCATCATTCCCTGATGTGCTGATTAAATAACCACCAATACCACTAGCTGGGAGTGTAATATACCTTTTTCTGAAGTAGACTTTCTGAGTGATTGAATCTTTATCTTCATCTTTTCCAGGAAGTTTAATTTCAAGTGTTGAGTTATCTTCTCTCGCTGTAGCATGGCTTTCATCTTGAGTCCAAATCCACTTCTTTTCAGTATCGCTAGTGTCTTCTTCAAATGCAGAAAGAACTAAAGTAGGAGTTTCTAAATCCTTCTTGTATTTAACAGAGAGAGCATAGCTACCAGATGATGTTGTGTAGTTACCATTCTTTACTTCTTCTCCGTTATGGTATGTCCACTTGAAATAGATTGGGTCAGTAATGGTATCTAAATTAGCAGAAGAACCATCAATTAAAGAGAGGTTAACTGTAACAGTCTTCCAAGAGT
>DHMZ01000105.1:12562-21079 GCA_002406055.1 Spirochaetales bacterium UBA4629 | reverse complement strand
CTTTAGACTTCATCAATGAAAAGCATACACTTATAATGCATGGAATCTGTGGCTCAGGTAAGACAATGCTCTCGATATGTGTAGGAATGCTTGCTTGCCAGAAGATGTTAAAAGTTAAATTCTATACACTTTCACAGCTTGCAGAGAAACTGAAGACTATGTCAGACTCAGGAAGACTTGAGAGCTTTCTCTCCAGTCTTAAGCAACTAGATCTACTTATTATAGACGAATGGGGATACACAAGCTTTGATAGTGACAGTGCCAATCTTATCTATAGAGTTGTTGCTGATAGCTATGAGCAGAAGTCCCTAATTATTACGACAAACATCGCCTTCAGTGAGTGGGGCAAACTCTTTGCCGACGATCAAATTGCAGCAGCAATCATCGACAGGATTGTTCACTATGGGTACCCAATTAACTGTGGCAACACCGACTGGAGACTTCAGCATTCACCAATGAAGAATATGTCATTCACTAAGGAGATAATAAAGAAATGAATAGTAAAAATAGAAAAATTTTAAGAGATGCTGAGAAGCTATTCTTATTCGTGGTTAATGCTTCGATTGAACAGCTACATAAAGTGATTGAAGAAATGTACGACAAAGAGACGGACAAAATAAACAATCTTCCAGAGTCTCTACAAGAGGTAACATCTGGTCAAAGCATCACCGACGCAATAGAGATGCTTGAAGATAAGCTGAATGCTCTTGAAAGCATTTCTGAGGAAATTGAGAGCTCATTCTCAGAATAATAATCAATAGTTCTGCCCCTCTGAGGGCAGGACCTCTTTTCTACATAAAACGATTATTATAAAACTATGGATTTTCAAACTATAAAACTATGGAAAAAAGTCTATCATTTTGTGGAGCATATTATTTTTTTAGCTTATATATGCATTGAAAAACACCTATCAAATTACAATACTATGGAATTTCTATAAAAATATGGAATTACATATATTTTTTTCTCCATTTTTCAGTTGACAAATACAGGCTATAATAGTTGCTTTAGTCATACTATCCACATTATTCCATCCAGTGACAAAAGACTCATTCCAGACCTATATCATATAGTTCTTCATATTTTAATACTCGTTAATATTGTATTGTTGTTCTTATAAGATTAGAAAGGTTTGCGTTCCATGTTATTTCTAACTCAAGAACAAATAAAAAGCGTTAGTTTGTTATCCTTCTAAACCTTTAGCGTTCCATCAATAAGGTCTTTTGATATAAAAGGAGTAAAGTAAAAAGGAATGGTGAGTATCTTTTGCTCAGGACTATAACCATAATTATTCTTTGAAATCTTGATAGCTAGTTCATATTTATTGTGGCTTTTATATTTCTCAAGGGAATTAAGAGTTCCTCTTCCTTTCTTTACATCTATTGGATATAGCTTATTATCTGATTCGATAATAAACTCAAATTCGCTAGAAGTTTTTCCTCTCCAATAAAAGAGGCTATGGCCCTTTGCAACAAGTTCATTAGCAACAAAATTTTCAAAGAAAACTCCAGATAGTGTATTTTCTCTATTTGTAGAAAGAAAAGAGGCTGGATTAAGCTTACTTTGATAGGAGAACATTCCTATATCTCCAAGAAATAAACGAAACTTGCCTTCATCATCTGCCATGAGAGGTGTTGTTATATGCTCTTTAAGTTGAAATGATTGGTTAATAATATGTGCCATTGTTAACCATTCAATAGGTGTTCTATAGTCACGTGTTTTAGTTTTATCTTCAATAAGGCTAGGGGAGAAATTCTTTGATTCTTTATTTAGTTCTTTATAAATATTTTGAAAGAGAAGTCTAGAGCGCAAAAGAGATTCGGGACTTGCTTGGTATAGAGCCATATCGGATAAATAGTTATCATATAAATCTTTTAGAATATCTCTTGCTTCAAGTAGATTATCATCATTAAGATAAGCATCTACTGCTTCTGGCATTCCACCTACAAGCATGTATCTATATATTTGGTCGATAGCCAACAAATGAACTTGTCTATCTAATGGCTTTTTTTCTTCGTAAGCTTTTTTTATAGCATCATATAATAGCTTATTGCTATTAAGCAGAAATTCATCAAAACTCATAGGATAAATAGTTAGTTGATTAATTTTTCCAATAGGAAATAGAAATTGATTGCTTTCTTTTTTCCCTCGTTTATGTGTTTCTCTTTGTAACTTAATGCGAACCATTGACCCTGTGGCAATTACAGGGATTTCCCTGTAGTCTTGACAGAAGTATTTAAGGGAAGAAATGATGTTTGGACACTCTTGAACTTCATCAAAGATTAGGAGAGTCTTTTTATCAATCATCTTACCTTTTTTTAAAGAAATAAACTCAATAATCTTTTTCGCATCAGCTGTATTAGTGCAAAAATCCCGAATCTCATCCTCTTTTTTGCAATCGATGTAGATGTAACTATTTTTGTAATAGTTTTCGGCAAAAAGTGTTTTTACAAGATATGTCTTTCCTACTTGCCTTGCCCCCCAAATGATTAAAGGTTTTTTGTTTTCTTTTTTATCCCACTTTATCAAATCTTCTAAAGCCATTCTTTCCATATAAGAGCCTCATTATTATCTTCAAAATAACACAAATTGCACCAAATGATAAGTTAGATTAAGAATTAATTGCATCTTTACGATAGATAGAAATACAAATAATTGAACCTTTTTCTATACATATGTAGTAGTCAATATTGTTCTTATAAAATGGAAAAGTCATTGATTCAAGCAATATTTAATATGGAAAAGTCATAAAAAATACGATAAAATGATATAGAAAAGTCAAAATAGCATGTTATATCGTAAAATTGAAGAACAAATAAAAAAACATTTAATAGAAAACAAAGACAAAATCCTTCTTGTAGAAGGAGCAAGGCAAGTAGGCAAAACCTATATAATCAGGCATGTAGGCAAATCCATTTTTAAGAACTTCATTGAGATAAATATGGTTGAAGATAGTGAAGGTGAAAGATTGTTTTCATCAATTAAGACTATTAATGATTTTTACCTGATGCTGAGTATTAAAAATGGAGATAAATTTGGTAATAAAGAGGATACTTTAGTTTTTATTGATGAAATACAAGCGTATCCATACTTATTAACATTCTTAAAATTTCTTAGAGAAGATAATAGATTCACTTTCATTGCTAGTGGGTCTCTCTTGGGCGTTTCTCTTCGTTGGACAACAAGCATTCCAATGGGAAGCATAACTCTTTTGAGAATGTATCCTTTAGACTTCGAAGAATTCCTATATGCAAATGGAGTAGGAAAGGAGTTTGTCTCTTTTTTGCGAGAAAAGGCAGAACGAGAAGAATGCTTAGATGAAGTACTACATAATAGACTAATTAATTTTTTTAAGACTTATTTAATATCCGGAGGTCTTCCGGATGCTGTATGCGCTTTTGTAGAAAGAAAAAATATCTTAGAGACAAGAAAGATCCAGGAGGAAATACATTCTTTTTATTCTGTAGATGCCTCAAAATATGACTTTGAAAAGAAACTAAATATAATGTCCGTCTATTCTCTTATTCCATCAAATATGGAAAAGGTGAAAAAACGCGTTTGTATAAAAGAAATCGAAGATAAGAAAGGAAAGACATTTAAGAATTACCAAGAAGAGTTTGAATATTTAATTAGTGCAGGAATAGCTCTTTCTGTTCAGGCAATTTCAAATCCATCGTTTCCTTTATTAGAGAGTGCAACAAAAAATCTATTAAAGCTTTATTTAAATGATGTAGGGCTATTATCACAAATACTCTATAAAACGAATGTTAACGCTATATTACAAAATGAAAAATCTATTAATCTAGGATCTTTATACGAAACCGTTGTTGCGACAGAATTGGCTAGTCACGGTCATAAACTTTACTACTATGATAATAAGAAAAAGGGAGAAGTTGATTTTATTATTGATGATTTTGATAGTCTTTCTGTTTTACCTATCGAGGTAAAATCTGGAAGAGATTATTCTGTTCATTCTGCTTTAAATAACTTTGTAAAAGAAGATTACCCTATAAAAAAAGCTATTGTTTTATCGAACAATAGGAAAGTGGAAAGAAAAGGAAAGATTGTTTACCTTCCAATTTACTATGTTATGTTTTTGTGAATGACCTATAATGTTTTGGTATACTATCCCAAATAATTTGAAGCCTAGATTCTTTGCGAAGTGAATGACAAAACTCTCACCACTGGCGAGAGAAATTCAATTCTTTTCATAGCATGAATTTACTTGAAATAAAAAAGCCCTTGATTACTCAAGGGTCACATTTCGGAGAAGGGGGGATTCGAACCCCCGGACCCGGTATTAGCAGGTCAACTCCTTAGCAGGGAGCCCGATTCGGCCTCTCTCGCACCTCTCCATATATAAGCGGAAGGAGAGGGATTCGAACCCCCGGTGAGTCTCCCCACGGCTGCTTTCAAGGCAGCTACCATCGACCTCTCGGACATCCTTCCGTAAAAAGTTACATCGCCAATTCTAAGAAATTGAGAAGTCTATGTCAAGCTGTATTCTTCCTTGAGCACAATCTCCAACTTCTTTTTTTAAAATATTTACATTTGGTGAGGGAATATCTCCTTCAATTTTAACACCAACACCAAATTCTTCTTTTATATTTGTAGTACTATTCTTTTCCAATATTTGCTTTATTGGAGTATATAAATCGTATTGGAGTTTTAGTGTTATATGTGAGTAATCCACCATCTCTTCTGTTTCAACAGTTTTCAATACTTCTTTAGTGCTATCGCCATATGCTTTTACAAGGCCTCCAGTTCCAAGTAGAGTTCCTCCAAAATAACGGATAATACAAACAAGAATATTTGTTATTCCGCTTCCTTTTAAAACTTCTAGAGCAGGGCGTCCTGCTGTGTTCTTTGGTTCTCTATCATCTGAAGAAGAGTAAAGAGTTCCACTCTTTCCTACAACAGCAGCATGTACAACATGAGTGCTGTCGCTATATTCTTTTTTTGTTTCATTAACTTTAGTTTTAACTTCTTCAAGACTACTAACTGGATACGCTATTGAGATAAAACGAGATTTCTTAACTATTATCTCTGCTTTTGCTATTTTTTTAAGTCTCTTCATTTTTATCTCCTGCGTAGTTATGTGAGAAGATATTATCAGATGGAGAAGAAAGAGTAATACTATTTGCAATCTTATCGAGTTCTTTTATATCATCAGGATCAAGGTCAATGGAATTAAGAGTAAGTTGTTCGAGGGAGCTTACGCCTCTTATTATTGCGTATGGTTCTTTTTGTCGAGTCCAACTATAAGCGATAGTCTCTCTACTTACCTTATACTTTTCTTCCATCTTATCTAGAGTAGAGAATAGTTTTTCTCTCTCCTTTGATGAATAAAAAGGAAGAGAAGAGAGTCGTGGTTTTTCTTCTTTAGAAAGAAATCCAAAGCCTAATGGGCCGTAAGAGAGCGTCTTTATTTCTAATTTTCTCTCTTCTTCATAGTCTTTGTTCCACACTAAAGAAAGAGGTCTTTCATGATATGATATATCAAAATCTAACGAAGTCTTTTTTAACAAAGAAAGAGGGAAATTACTTACGCCATACTCTTTTATGATATCTTCATTCTTAAGCTTCTCTAATTTAGAGAGCGAAGAATAGAGCTCACTATTATTCGTTGGCCAATGCAAGAGTAAGATATCTAAATAATCTGTTTTAAGCCTCTTTCTTGATATATCTACCTTTTTCTCTAAAGTGGGAATTGGCATAACTTTTTCTACTATTCTCCAATTCTCTCTTTTTATTTTAGCTTCTCTGAGCGCAGAGCAAAGAATGGAGTCTGAGTCTTTGTAGCTATATGCAGAGTCAAATGTGTTTATCCCCATAGAGAGGGCTTTTTTTATGATACGTTTACTTTCTATAGGGTTTATTTTCTTATGGAAGATATCTTCTCCCATATTCCATAGGCCTAGAATTCTTAAAGGATTACTCATTATCCTCGTCTTCTAAAAATTCAATTTTGCTATCAAGAAGAGTTCTATCATCAAAGAGGAAATAACCCTCAAATTTTCTTCCTTTTAGCATCTCTGGAAGCCAAAGCTTGTCATCGGCCCACATTAGTGAGTAATCTATTTCACTAATTTTAGTCCAGAAAGGCTTAGTCTCATCACATTCTTCAATGAGTTCTCCACTCCATTTTGTTGCTATAAAGACGTAACCGAGCATTTTTAGTCCATCTTTGAATTGAAAATAAAGAGTTCCCATTTCTTTAAGATCTGTTATATCTAAACCTGTTTCCTCTTTAGTTTCTCTTATTGCTGCTTCTACCTTAGTCTCTTCAATTTCAATGTGTCCGCCAGGAGCATTTATATAACCTGTACCGAGGCCTTTTTTCTTGTGAATTAGGATAACATTATCTCCATCAATGACGTATGTTATTACACATCTTTCGTCAGCTTCCCAGCTTCCCCAAGGAATTTCATTTATTGAAGTGGCATTTTTGCATACTTCATTTATCTTTTCTTGAGGAAGAGATTTTGTCATTTTTCTCTCCTCCTCTTCTTTTTTCTTTTTTTCTTCAGGGTGTTCTTTATAATAACAATCGTCGCAAAGATTACTATCTCTTCCGAGTGTTGCATCCCAACTTAGTTTCTTGCCACACCTTGGGCAGTGTCTCTTCCAAGGCCAAACTTTTTTTCTTAAAAATACAATCACTAATAGAGCCAAAACAACAGTTACTAGTTCAAGCCAAGAAGGCCAAGCACGTGTATTTATTAGAATAAGTATGAAGTATGTAACTAGAAATATTAGAGCAAGAAGAATTGTTGAAAATCTTTTTTTCTGTCCATATTTAAACTTTCTTAGTGAAATGTTGGCAATTATTAGACCGAACATAATAAAATCAAAAATTGCATTGAAGAACGATAAAATCATACTTTAATTCTAACTAGTCAAAGTTATATCTTCAATCTTCATTTTTCGCATATGTTAATTCCTCTTTTATGTGCTATTCTTTTGATAGGAGATTTAACTATGAAAATTAATAAATACATTGATCACACACAGCTAGCCGCTGATGCAACTGAAGAAAAAATAAAGAAACTATGTGATGAGGCAATTAAGTATGATTTTGCTTCTGTTTGTGTAAATTCTTGTTGGGTAAAGTATTGTGCAGACTATTTAAAAAATAGTGACGTTAACGTTTGTACTGTTGTTGGCTTTCCTCTTGGTGCTATGAGTACGAAAGCCAAGGCATTTGAAGCAAAAGAAGCAGTTATTGATGGGGCTGATGAAGTTGATATGGTAATTAACATTGGTGCTCTTCACGACAAAAAATATGATTATGTAGAAAATGATATAAGAGAAGTTAAAAAGGCTTGTGGTGATAAGCTATTAAAAGTAATCATCGAAGCTTGTCTTCTTTCTGATGAAGAAAAGGTAAAAGCATGTGAGCTATCGAAAAAAGCAGGGGCAGATTACGTCAAAACATCTACTGGATTTTCCAAAAGTGGAGCAAAGTGTGAAGATGTTGCTCTTATGAGAAAAACTGTTGGGAACACTATGGGCGTAAAGGCTGCTGGTGGAATTAGAGATACAGAGACGGCTCTTAAGATGATTGAAAGTGGAGCTTCTCGCTTAGGTTGTTCTGCTGGAATTGCTATTATTGAAGGGATGAAGGATAATGCCTAATACAGAGAATGCAAAGAGTAGTGCAGATTTCTTAAAATCTCTGGGCTTTCCTACTCTTACCGTTCACGATACATTTCAGCATTTTGATTTCACTTCCCCTGGTCGAAGAGTCCTTCTTATAGGACCGATGGGGTCTGGAAAGACAGAGTATGCAGCTCGTGTTTGGCGAGACGCACAAGTTGCAAGAGGAAAGGGAGACTTTGTATCGAGTGCAACAAGTACTGGTATGAGAGACAGACGTAATGTCTTCTTTATCAGAACAGTAATAGATGGCTCTCGCTTCACAGATTACCCTGATGATGCTTTAGCATATCGCTCTGGTTATATTCGTTGTGGCGAAAATATAGCAAGAGTAAGGGATAGTTTTGATTTTGAACAGGTTTTAAAGGACAACCCAAGAGTTGGAACATTTATCATTGATGAAGCTTCATTCTTTGATGAAAGGCTTGCTTATGTTGCAAGAAACTATGCAGTATCTGAAGGTTGCATGTTTGTCTTTCCAACGTTGGTTTTGAACTTTAGACGAGAGTTCTTTAACTCAACTGCACGTCTTATGCTTGATATAGCAACAGATGTTCTGCCTTTAACAGCATATTGCGAAGAAAAGAGTTGTCTTAACGATGCTTTTTATACATATCGTTATTATCTAGTTGATGGCACAGAGTGTCCTGCTCTTTACTTTGATCCTCTTATTATTGTTGGAGGAGACAAGGTTCATGAGGGAGGCTTAGAGCCAAACTATGCAGCTCGTTGTGATAAGCACCATTACCTTCCGGGTAAAGAATATACTTTCTTCACTCTAAAGCCTCTTGGCTTAGATGCTGGAAAGGGCAATGTTAATCCTCTTATTAAGGAATTAGGATATCTTAAGAGTGATAT
>DHMZ01000105.1:4408-12467 GCA_002406055.1 Spirochaetales bacterium UBA4629 | reverse complement strand
GTGAAAGATATATGGCATCTTTGAAGTCGAAGAATATTGCAGAGAAGGCTCTTGCTTTCCTATTTTCAGAACAAAATCTAATAAGTGAAATTCTTCTAAGAAAGATTGTATCTGAACTTGATTTAGATAGAAGCTACTTAGAAAAGACGCTCTATGAAAATAGGCGACCTGTAACATTCGACGAACAATACTTACTATAGAGGATTAAATGAATAAAGAAGATGAACAATTAGTAGAAAAGGGGCTTTCATCAAAAGAGGTTTTTTCTGGAAGGTTGTTACATGTATTTAGAGATGAAATAGAACTTCCAAATAAAAAAAGAGGAACAAGAGAATATATAAGGCACAATGGAGCTGTTGCTATTGTTCCTCTTTTAGATAATGGTTGTGTCATTGCTGAACACCAATATCGTTACCCTGTGAAAAAGGTAATTGTTGAGATTCCTGCAGGCAAACTCGATAGTGCAGATGAGGATCATTTAGAAGCTGCCAAGAGAGAACTCAGAGAAGAGACAGGCTATGTTGCTTCTTCTTGGGTTGAATTAGGCGCTATCTATCCTTCTGTTGCCTACACGACAGAGACTATTTGGATTTATCTTGCTCGTGGACTAAAGAAAGGCGAGAGAGATTTAGATGATGACGAGTTTTTGAATGTTGTGGAAATTCCGCTTGAATCTTTTGTTGATATGATAGAGAAGGGTGAAGTAAGAGATGCAAAAACATGTGTGGCTATTCTAAAGACAAAACTTCTCTTAGATAAGGAAAAATAGCGACATTCTGATTAATCTAGATGCAGTAAAGCAATATTTGACTATTTGTCAGGTATTGCTTTTATTTTTGATTTTATGTTTGTTTTTACATTTATTCGTTGTAAAAAATGTATTCATTTACATTTATTCGTTGAATTTTTTGTAAATAAGTGTTGCGATATGAAAAAACGAGTTTTGTATGTACCGAATTGCAATTGAAAAATTATTTGAATGGAAAGAGAGTAAATACCGTAAACCACTTATTATCGAAGGAGCCAGGCAAGTAGGTAAGACGTGGTTAATGAAGGAATTCGGCAGGAAGGCATATAAAAATACTGTATACATTAATTTCGAATCCAACTCCAGAATGAGCCAACTTTTTACATCGGACTTAGATACAACAAGATTAATAATGGGATTGGAGTTATATAGGCCATAAAATTGATTCCCAAAATACCCTGATTATACTTGATGAGATTCAAGAAGTTCCAAGAGCTCTTACTTCACTTAAATACTTTTATGAAGATGCTCCTCAGTATCATATTGTTTGCGCTGGTTCTCTATTAGGTATTGCATTACATTTAGGAACATCTTTTCCTGTTGGAAAGGTTGATTTCTTGAAACTCTATCCTCTTTCTTTCCGAGAATTCTTAATGGCTATAGAAAATGAACGGTTTGTCAAACTTCTTGATTCTTGTGATTTTCAAATGATTAATAGTTTTAAAGAAACTTATATTGATGCATTAAGAAAGTACTACTTCATAGGAGGAATGCCTGAATGTGTAGAAAGTTTCATTGAAAACAAGGATTTTAATGAGGTGAGACGTATCCAAAAGAATATTCTTGCTACATATGAGCAGGATTTTTCTAAGCATGCACAAAATGAGATAGTCCCTAAAATTCGTATGTTATGGAATAGCATACCTAGTCAACTTGCAAAGGAAAATAAAAAGTTTATCTATCGTCTTATTCGAGAGGGATCTCGAGCTAAGGAGTATGAAAATGCAATCATGTGGTTTATGGATTGTGGACTTATACATAAAGTTAGTCGTGTGAATACTGCTAGTATTCCGTTGAAAGCCTATGAAGATTTGAAAACATTCAAACTCTTTGTTTTGGATATTGGCTTGCTTTGTTGCATGGTCGGAATACAAAGCGAAGTACTCTTAGATGGAAAAGCACTGTTTGTAGAGTTAAAAGGAGCTTTAACTGAGGAATATGTCTGCCAACAACTAAAAACTATAGATGATCTTGGTGTTTATTATTACACGAATGATAGAAATTCTTGTGAGGTTGATTTTGTTATTGATACAGGCAAGGAAATCATTCCTGTTGAAGTAAAAGCAGAAGTAAATCTAAAAGCAAAAAGTTTAAAGATGTATAGAGAAAGATTTTCTCCTAATATGTCTATTCGTACATCACTAGCTGATTATAAAAAAGAGGATTGGCTAATAAATCTTCCTTTATATGCAATTGAAGAAATTTCAAAGGTATAAAGGAAAAGTACCTGAAGCAAATATTTTTGTTTCTTCTTCTTTTTGAAATAATCTGTGGTCTTATAGATAGTTTATTTTAAAAACTATGGACTTTTTGAAATTACTATTCTTAACTAATTTCAAGAAAAGTTGAGTTTATGAAATTTAAGTAGTAAAATCTATGTTGTAATTTCATTTTTCCTTTTTGATATTGGAGGAGAACATATGAGCAATCGTGCAGGAACTTTTATTAATAATCTTTCAGGTGAAATGGCATACAACTCTTTTCGTCCCAATTCTCTTCCTCCTAATCCTCCAATTGTTCTTGATAATGAACTAGTATCTAAACTAATTGATGCTAATAAGAAACTAGCTATGCTTGATGGCCTCTCTTCCCACATTCCAAATGTGGACTTGTTTGTTTCTATGTATGTTCGAAAAGAAGCTCTTCTCTCATCTCAGATTGAAGGTACTCAATGTACATTGGATGACATTCTTAATCCTTTACTAGAGAAAAACACCAATTTAAATGTTTTGGATGTTGTTAATTATATAAAAGCAACAGAATTCGCACTAAGCCGTCTTCAAACACTGCCATTGTGCAATAGGCTCATTAAAGAAACTCATGCGGTTTTAATGGAGGGAGTGAGAGGTCAGGAAAAGAATCCTGGAGAGTTTAGATATTCTCAAAATTGGATTGGTGGACAGGGTAGTACTATAAGAAATGCTCGCTATATTCCTCCAAATCCTGAAGATATGCAAATTGCCATGTCAGATTTAGAGAAATATATGAATAGCGATGACTCTCTTGATCCATTAATTCAAATAGCTTTGATTCACTATCAGTTTGAGACGATACATCCATTTCTTGATGGAAATGGTCGCATTGGTCGTCTTTTAATTACGTTATTTATGATGGAAAAAAAGATTTTGTCTCGTCCCTCTCTTTATATTTCCTACTTCTTAAAAATGAATCGTATAGAGTATTACGATAGGATGACACAAGTAAGGAAAACTGGTGATTATGAGCAATGGATTATCTTTTTCTTAGAGGCCCTTGCAGATTCAGCTAGTGATGCTATTCAAACTATAGATAAGCTCACAGTGCTTCATAATAACAATATTGCTAAGTTTAATAACCTTTCAGAGAGACAGAGAAGTAGTGTTCTTAAAGTTTTTGATTATATAGAAAACAATCCGATTATTGATATTCAGAAGACAGCATCGGCTCTTAACCTTGCATATAATACAGTTTCTAAAATTGTTATGTTACTCATTGAAAAGGGTATTCTCAAAGAGTCAGATAAGATTGGAAAAGCAAAGATTTATTCCTACTACGAATACCTGAATATTCTACGTAAAGACACTTGATAACTCATATTTAGGTGTTGAACTTATTTCTGTAACAAATCTTTTTGAGCTAAAGATGTTTTATATAGGATGACGAGAAATGAACTCAGTTTATTTATTAATTGATCTTGTATACCTACACTTTGGGAAAGAACTACAACCTATAAACTGAGTTCCCACTTTTTCTCCATTTTTTACTGTTCTTATTGCTAGCTTAGAGCCACATAGAGGGCACTTCGCTTGATTTCTTAATTCTCCCAATTTATCTAGGTTTTGAACGTTCTTTACGTACGCAATATGATTTTCTTTGTTTACTGATGAAATATTCGTAAGGATTGTTCTTTTTATTTTGGCTATATCAATAAGAGAAATGGAGTCTTTAAAATCTTTATTAAGCGAGTTCACTGTTGCTCTAAAATCAGACATGTAAATAAGGTGCGCAATATTGGGATCATAAGTTACATGCGTAAAGCAAGCTTCATTTGAAAACACAACAATAGAATGATAAGGAATATTTGGAAAGTCTTTTAAAACATTCTTAAGGCATCTTATATGCCCCTGATTTTGTATAATAGGATTATATAATCTATTTTTTTTGTCAAACCAATGTATTTTGTGTTTAGACACTGAGTCCAATATTTATCATATATATGTCCAAAAATCCAACCTTTATAGTTCTTTACTTCTATGACATAAATTCCACTTTTAGCAATTACTAGCTCATCTATTTGTACTGTTCTCCCATTTGGCCAAGATAGACAAACATCATGCATCGAAATAGAATTACGACCCAATTTGGTAAAATGAAGCAATATTTGGGTATGGAATTCGCCTCTCCATCCATTATAAGAGGCATTGCTTGAGAGAAATAGATTCATACCACACCCAAAAACAAGTCTTTTTTGTCATAAAATGATAATTATTTATGCTTTCTCCCACATAGTTTGTAATTTATTAACAGTATCTACAACAGTGGAAGGATTCATATTCTCTAAAGACCAGAATACATTTATATCTCTCTTCTTTACTTCGCTCATGAATGCACTCCAATCAAAGACACCGGTAAGGGCCGGAAGATTTCCTATCTTTGTGCCGTTTTCCTCTGAAAGGATGTAATCCTTACAGTGAATTGCAACTAGTCTATCTTTAAATAAATCCAAGAAAGGAGAATAGAAAGATTTTACAGCATCTGCTGTTGGTTTTCTGTATTCCATGCCATCTTTTTCTTTTAGTCCAGCATATGGAACAAGGTTGATAGGATCTAGAAGAATTTTCAGAGAAGAAGAAGGAAATTTTTCTATCATTTGAGCAACTCTTTCTATTGAACCAATTGTATGAGTATGATTAACAGGCTCAATTGTACAATAAGCACCATACTTTTCTGCAGCATTTACCATCTCAGAGAGAGAAGAGTAGAAGACTTCTAGATACTTAGGATCACTTGTTTTTGTACTGTATCCTCCGCTTGGATTTTGTGTGCCTGTTTCTGTTGCAACTATAGGACATTTAAAAGCTTTCCATAAAGAGAGATTTTTTTTGAATCTTTCTACTTCTTCTTTTCTTTTTTCTTCGTCTGGGTGAACAACGTTGATATAAGCACCAACGACACCAACTTTAACGCCATGAGAAGAAAGAATGTCTGTAACGCTTGAAATGTATTCTTCGTCCCATTCTTGCCATGGTTTAGATTGAGGTACAACCTTTTTTAGTGCAAGTTGAATATAAGAATTCTTAAAATAACTTTCTACTGTTTTTCCTAATTCTTCTACTGAAGAAAATGAACCAAAATCATGAGCTCTAAAACCGATATTTAACATAAGAAAATATTAATATCAATTATTGAAAAAAGAACAGAGGTAAGGTAGTGACAAAATTTGAATAATTCTGTTATTCTTTTCAAGATTCTTGAGCCTTCGGGCAGAGGAGGTGAGATATATGGCATTCGTTAAAGTTGAAGAAACTGAACCACTCGAAAAAGCGATTAAGCGTTTTAAGAGAATGGTAGAGAAGGAAGGCGTCATCAGAGATTACAAGATGCGCAGATACTTCGAGAAGCCATCTGCCATCCAGCACCGCAAGGATAAAGCTATGGCAAGAAAGCAGATGCTCAAGAATAAAAAGGCACGTTCTTCAAAGGCTTATTAATTTTTGAGTAATCAAAGAAAAAATCGGGTTTTAAAAGGCCCGATTTTTCTTTTTCAGTTTTTATTCTCTCCGAGGAATCTAGACAGGAAGTCTTTTGTCCTCTGTTTAGATGGATTGAAGAATACATCTTCAGGTCTTCCATCCTCTTCAATTTTTCCATCTGCCATAAATAAAACACGATTGGAAACATCACGAGCAAAGCTCATTTCATGGGTTACCACAAGCATTGTCATACCACTCTTTGCTAGATTTTTCATTGAGTCTAGTACTTCACCAACCATTTCTGGGTCTAGGGCAGATGTTGGCTCATCGAAGAGAAGGATATCTGGACTCATTGCAAGAGCACGAGCAATAGCTACACGTTGCTTTTGTCCCCCAGATAGTTGACGAGGCTTAGCATTTACGTATTCGTCCATGCCGACCTTTTTTAAGAATGTATGAGCAACGTTTGTTGCTTCTTCTTTACTTCTCTTTAGAACCTTCACTTGTCCAATAACACAATTTTGAAGGACATTATAGTTATTAAAAAGATTAAATGACTGGAATACCATCCCAACTTTTGTTCTGTATTTGTCTTCGTTTATCTCTCCATTAATAACGTCCTTTCCTTCATAGATAATTTTTCCGCTAGTTGGCGTTTCAAGAAGGTTAATACATCTAAGTAGGGTAGACTTTCCGCTTCCTGAAGAGCCTATGATGCTTATTACATCACCTCTGTTAACTGTGAAATCTATATCTTTAAGGACTTCATTTGTTCCAAAGTTTTTTACTAAATGTTCAACTTTAAGTAGCTCTTCCATTAGTGCGTTCCTCCACTTTTTGCATCATAACGAGTTAAACCACTAGTAAAAGCAAGTGTGTCTGTTGTGGCTAAATCGAAATTAGCAGGGCCGTCCATCTTGTTTTCAACCCATCTAAGGATTCTAGAACAGGTAAATGTAAGAATAAAGTAGATAATCATGGTTACAGTTGCTGCTTCAAAGTATGTGTATAGTGCACCAGAGATACTCTTAAATGTGAAGAAGAGTTCGACTGTTCCAATTATAGAAAGTACACATGTATCCTTAATGTTTATGATAAGGTTGTTGCCAATTTGAGGCATTACGTTTCTAAGCGCTTGTGGAAGTACTACCAGTGTCATTGTTTGGAAATGACTCATACCTATAGCTCTTGCACCTTCTTTTTGACCATTATCTACAGAGAGGATACCACCTCTAACTGTTTCGGCCATATAAGCACCTGTGTTTACTGATACAATTATTATTGCCGCACTCCACATTCCAAGGTTTACATTAAAAAGCTGAGCTGTTCCGTAATAGATGAATGCTGCCTGCAGCATCATAGGTGTTCCTCTGAAGATCTCTACGTAAGCATTAAGGATCCACTTTACTATTCTTAATAGTGCTCTGCTTAATTTACTAGAGTTTTTCTTTGGCTCTGTTGTCTGAACAAGGCCAACTGCAAAACCTATAACGCAACCAAGAAGTGTACAAACTATAGCAATAACCATAGTTGTACAAGCTCCGGAAAGAAGTGACATACCATAACGACGGAGGATGTATACCATCCTCTCGAAGAAATTCATTTGTGAAATTGTCATTTTACAACCTTATAGAGAAAGTGGTTGGACTGAGATAGCCTCATCCATCATTCTATTATAATCTGCTACTGTGAGCTTTGATAATGCCTGGTTAATAGCCTTTGTTAGTTCGGGGTTGTTCTTAGATACAGAAATTCCAATGTTTATATCTTCCTGGCTTACATTAAAGTCATCGTTTGATGAAGAGAAGTCTAGAAGTTTGAATGTAGGGTAGGCAACAAGTGCAGCCTGTGCTGTTGGCATATCTGTACAGATTAAATCAACTCTATTTGCAGCAAGTGCAACTAACATAGCTGGGGCACTTTCCTGAGCTGGCAGAATGTTAGCATCTGGAATTTGTGGAAGACATACATCATACCAAATAGTATTCTGCTGGCTTGTACATGTTGCACCCTTTAAGTCAGAAATACCCTTAGCCTGGCTATATTTGCTATCGCTTTGTGTAAGACAAACGATTGACGCATAGTAATAAGGTTCTGTGAAATCTACCATCTCTAGACGCTCTGATGTAATGGACTGACCTGCAATAACACAATCAACAGTACCAGACTGAACAGCTGGAACTAAAGAATCCCAATCAAGCTTTACGATTTCAAGGTCCTTACCTAGCTCCTGTGCAATATATTTAGCCATCATAACATCATAGCCGTAAGCATAATCATTGCTTCCTGAAATTCTAACGGCACCGTTGGCATCTGTTGTCTGTGTCCAGTTATATGGAGCATATCCACATTCCATAGC
>DHMZ01000105.1:0-4269 GCA_002406055.1 Spirochaetales bacterium UBA4629 | reverse complement strand
TTCAAGTAGGTTATGGAGAAGATAGTCTTTTGTTAAAAAGATGTCAATATGTTATAAAATAAATATAAATGTTATTTCTGTAACATAATTGTAGTGTTGATTAATTTTGTCATATTCTGCGATATTTAATTCTATAACTTGGAAAAGAAAAGTAAAAGATTAAAAGAAAGAATAAATAAATGATTAGAACTAAGATAATTCTTTAACTGTGTGTATGATTACCTGTTTTTTGCAAAAAATGAGGGCCATTGCTTTTTGCAACAGCCCTAGATTATGTAATCTTATTTCTGAATGAAGTGGATAGCAAAACCACCAATTTCTTCGTTTATATAAAATAGCTTTACTTTGCCCTTTGCATCATAAGAGAAAGAGTCTTCGTTTATTGTGTAGCCAAGCTTTTTTACATATGCCATTGTTCTTTCGATATTATTTACTTTGTATCCAATGTGGCCATGTGTGCCAGGACCATTGAAGTTCATAAGCTCGATAGACTTGTCCATAAAATAAGACTTAGATGTTTCACTTGTAGTCATGCCTAATGCTTCAAAAGACTTTGTCATCCTTAATGAATCATCTTTATCGCTAGCGTTAATGCCCATGTGTGCAAATTCAAAGCCCTGCATCTTCATTACAGCTTCTCTGCAGAGAGCTTCAATTTCATCCCACTTATCATTATTGATTAAATCGGCCTTTACCATCCAACTTCCACCAACAGCTAAAACAGTTGGGCACTTTGCATAGTCTGCAAGGTTATCTGGATTGATACCACCTGTTGTCATAAAACGGACAGAAGGGAATGGACCAGAGAGATCTTTAAGCATCTTTACGCCACCTGAAGATTCAGAAGGAAAGAACTTTAGTGTTTTAAGACCAAGGTTGATAGCTTTCTGCACCTCACTAGCTGTACATACACCCGGAGTGATTGGAACATCATGCTTCTGGCACCATCTAACTGTGTCTTCATCCAAGCCTGGAGATACGATAAATGAAGCACCAGCTTTGACAGCTCTCTCTGCAGTTTCAGGATTAAGAACTGTTCCTGCACCAATAACCATTTCTGGATATGCTTTTGTCATTAAGCGGATAGCTTCTTCGGCAGCGTCTGTTCTGAAAGTTACTTCTGCACAGTTGATTCCTCCACGAATCATTGCTCCGGCAAGTGCTGTAGCTTTTTTACTGTCATCAATCTTTACGACAGGAACGATACCTAAAGTATGAAAAAAGTTGAATAATTCGGTTTCTTTCATTTTTATACTCCTATTTTTACGTTATTATAACATTGAAAAGCGACTTAATCAGTGAAGATTCAGACATAATGTTGACTCATTGAAACCCAAAAAGCAAAATAAATAAAAAAATTTAAAGGGAGAAATATAAATGCCTGATAAAAAATATGTTACCTTTGGCGAAATTATGCTTCGCTTAAGAAGCCCAGAACACGAAAGATTATTTCAGAGCCCACAGCTTGAGGCTACGTTCGGTGGTGGAGAAGCTAATGTCGCAGTTTCTCTTTCAATCTTTGGTGAGAAGACTGAATTTATAACTGCATTGCCAGATAATGCTGTAGGTGAAGCTTGTAAAAGAGAACTCATGAAATATGGAGTTGGAACAAACTATATTAATATGGTTAAAGATGGAAGACTTGGTATCTACTACCTTGAAACAGGTGCTGTTCAGAGACCTTCTTTAGTCGTTTATGATAGAGCTGACTCTGCTATTAGTAAGGCTACTCCTGAAGATTTTGATTGGGAGAAGGCTCTTAGTGGAGCTACTTGGTTCCATACAACAGGTATCACTCCTGCTATTAGTCAGAATGCTGCATCTTGTGCACTTTGCGCAATGAAGGCTGCTAAAAAGATGGGTGCAACTGTTTCCATCGACCTTAACTACAGAAAGAAGCTTTGGAAGTATGGTAAGAGCGCTCCAGAAGTAATGAGAGAGCTTGTTAAATATGCTGACTGTGTAATTGCTAACGAAGAAGATATTCAGAAGTGTCTTGGTATTGAAGCTGATAGCGATGTTACAAGTGGCGTCTTAAATACAGATACTTATAAAGTACTTGCAGAGAAGGTAAAGAGCCAGTATCCAAATGTTCAGTATGTTGCAATTACACTCAGAGAGAGCAAGAGTGCAGACCATAATGGCTGGAGTGCTGCACTTTCTGGAAAGACTGGTTTCTACCTCTCAAGACATTACGACATTACAGATATCGTCGATCGTGTTGGTGGTGGAGATAGCTTTGCTGCTGGAATTATCTATGGTTTAAGCCACTATGATGATGAAGAGTATGCAATTAACTTTGCTGTTGCTGCTTCATGCTTAAAGCATACTATCAACGGAGACTTTAACCTTTCTAGACTCAGTGAAGTAGAAGCTCTTTGTAAGGGTGATGGTTCTGGAAGAGTTCAGAGATAAGATGAGAAAGCTAATATTACTTGGTGATTCAACATGCGCTAGTAAGAAGAAAGAGGCTCGCCCCGAAACAGGTTGGGGCGAAGCTTTCTTTCAATTTTTAAGTCCATCTTGGATTCTTTGTAATAATGCTTTTAATGGATATTCAACTGTCTCCTGTTTAAAAAGTGGAGTCTTCAGTAAATCTTTATTAGACTCAAAAGAGGGAGACAGCGTAATTATTCAATTTGGTCATAATGACCAAAAAACAGATGAGAGAGGCACTAAGCCCTTTGAACAATACGTTGCCAATCTAAAATATATGGCTACAGAGTTTAAGAAAAGGGGAGTGAGTGTTTATTTCATTACTTCCATTCCAAGACGAATATTTGAAAATGGAAGACTTGTAGATACGCATAAAGATTATATAGCAGGGATGAAATATGCCGGCTATCTCTCTGATACTCCTGTTATCGACATTACACTTCCTTTAATGCTTGATCTTACTCTATTAGGAGAAGAAGAGAGCAAAAAGTATTACATGAACTTCCCCCAATCTGTCTATCCTAATTACCCAGAAGGAAAAGAAGATAATACCCATCTCAGACCTGAAGGTGCTCTTTGGGTTAGTCGAACTATCTACGATTCTCTTAAACAATTTAATCCCGATTTTCTTTGCTAATAAAAAGTAAATAACTTGAAGAAGTAGCTTTGAAGTTATATAAGTTAGTTGTATCTAACTTATATCAAAAGAACAAGACCTTTTGGTTAATAGGGGTAGAAAATGAAAGAGAGTTATATTGCATCAGATTTTAAAGAAACTGTTAAAAAATCATATCCAGCAAAAAAAGAAGAATTAATTTCTATGTTCAATACTCGGCTCAAAGCTCTCAGTGATGAGCATAGAGGCGATAGTAAAGAAAAACAGCGCCATTTAAAGAGTCAAATTCTACCAGGAATAGCTAGCTACGAAGTTCTTCAAACTGTTATGGCTAAAGACGAAGCATTTAAAACAATACATAGTTATGTTGAAAAAAAGGCAACAAGAGAGCACAAGCAATTTGTTTCGCTATTGCATATTCCTTTTCTTTATCGTCTTATACCTTATATTTTTACAAAAGCAACACGAAGTCTTTTTGGAACAAGTGCTGGTTTTTCTATGAATGAAATAGAAACTACAGGAGGCATATGGCGCATAAATATGACCAAATGCCCATATCATGATATATGCACATCACATGGATGTTCTGAGCTTTGTCGCTGTTTTTGTGATAGTGATGATATAACATACGATCATATGCACTCTAATCTTCTTTGGAAGCGCACTAAAACACTTGGAAGAGGAAATGATTGTTGTGATTTCTGTTTAAAGATTGTCAAGAAATAAGGAGATTCTTCTTGATAGATGTAGTAATTCATGATGAGTCTACTCTTTCTTCTCCTCAAATCGGGCAGGTAAGTGGGTTAAAAAATGCAGATGGAAAGGGTAGAATTGATGTTTTTCATTTATTTGATGGAGTAGATGCACTCTTAATGAAGCTCGAAATGGATTCTTATACAGAAGTTCGAACAGAGAAAGGATTACTTGAGATTAATTATTGTGTAGAGGGCCGTTTTGAAACTAGTTTTTCTTCTCATAATAATGTCATATTGAAACCTGGTGATATGGCACTTAGTTCATATGATGGCATTCATGGTAGTAAATCCGTATCACATTTTCCATTAGGACATTATGAAGGATTATGCTTGGAACTTGATCCAGCTAAAGCCGAAAATTGGATAAAGCAAAATGCTCCAGCTTTTAATATTAACTTTTCTTCTCTTAAAGAAAAGCTACTGGGAAATAAGTGGTATACTTTTTATGACTTACATCTAACT